>USDL01000017.1 GCA_900553365.1 uncultured Clostridium sp. | reverse complement strand
CAAAGAAACTGAATTAAACATTGCTTATGCTGACCAGCTAATTGATGAATTAACAACTTTGTCTATACAAGAGAATTTTGACTATGAAAAGTATACTAGCATTGGAATTCATGTAGATGCTGGATATGCTGGACCAAGTGGTCAAGTAATTCCAGAAATTGTTGGATGGTTGAAAGGTGCTGGTTACGAACCAACTGTTAAACCAGATAGTTTTGTAGCAAGTACGATTGCAGACAGGATTAGTAAATGAAAAATTCAAAAGATTTTTATTCTAATTGCGAAAAGCATAACGGGGTTGGTGGCATAGTTCAAAACCAAGAAAAGCCGTACTACCCCCAACTGCAATGCGAAGATGGACGAAGGAGAATGACCAATGGACGTTGTTGGGCGAAAGGTTGTTAAAACACGAGTGTCTCATGTGTGCTTCGGTTGCGGGCGCAAATTCGAGCAAGGGGCTATGATGGAGCGCAGTTGCGTTTTCGATGGTACTCCGTGGACATGCTATCTGTGTGAAAGCTGTCAGAAAGCATCTTCTGAGTTAGGATGGCAAGACGAGTATGGATTTGGAGACCTACGTGAACGTGCGCTTGAGATAGAAAACACTAAGATGGACGAAGGAGAAAAACAAGATGGCAACTAAATGTTTTTGTGATAGATGCGGAATGCCTGTTTCAAATCTTTTCAATATGAAGGTTTTAAAAATTAAAAGACATTTTGAACGTGGCGGCGAAATTTGGGATGATTATCAATCTTATGATTTATGTAGTAATTGTTTAAAGAATGTGGAAGAATTTCTTCAAAAAAGCAATTCTTAAAAATACGTTCGAATAATGGAAAAAGAAGCCATGAAAAATTTTAAAAATAAACTTCTTGGTTTTTGGTATTATATTAAATTCTATTATATTCATCCTAATAAACCTTATATGGATAAATTAAAGCGAGCAAGTGAAGTAATGAAAGCAAGTCCTTATTCATATAAGCAGTGGGCTGAATTTTTAAATAGGTCAGAAAAAGATGTAAGAAAAATTTTTCATAAGAGATTTTTCTTAACATGGAGAGATTACCAAATTATTGCAAATAAAACTAATACTACAGTAGCATATTTAATGCAAGGGACTACTGCTAGTGTATATATTAAAAGGAGTTAATTTAAAGTGAATTTGAAAAAAAGCTATACTTATTATATTGTATATATGGGCTTGAAACCAGAAGCAACTATTACAACTTATGGTAATGAAGAACGCACTCTTGATAAAGAGATTGACAGCATGGATGATATTACTGCAATTCAAACAAAGCTCAATGAAGAATACGGCTTTGCTGATTGCGTAATTATGTTTTATAAACTCCTTAGAACTTCTTATAACACTGTTCAGAATAATCCTAGTGGTATGGCTGATATGATGAACGCTATGGCAGGAATGATGGGTAGTGGACTTCCTCAGACTGCTACAGAAAATCCTGCTGAGGCTGAAGTAAAGGATGAAGAAAATGTCGAAGAAACAAAGGAAGAAGATAAGGCAAGCGAAATTCAGTGATTATCAATATAATGATAATGACCCTCGTTTTAAAGTTTTATTTCGCAATGGAGATTGGCTTGTAATTAAATTTATCAATGACGGAGCTTTTTATTCTTATTGTTTAAACTGTAGAGAATATCTTCACGCTACCTCTATTTTGGACAACTTAGAATTTATTACAAGATACTCTCCTGAAAGAGAATTTACTTATTGCCCATTATGCGGAAGTAAAAATCTCAAAAATAAAAAATCGGCAAAAAAGAAAAAATATTCTTATCTAATTGAAGAAAAAGCTATTCAATGGAAAGATTTACCAGAAGAATTAAAGTTGTATCCTTATAAAATTGGTAAGAAAACTTAATAACCACTTGACAACTCTCTTTGCTTGTAGTATTATATAAATACAAATCGAAAAAGTAAGGAGAGTTGTTAAATTATGTTTACTAAACAGGAATATCTTGAAGAATACAAGAACATTAATAAAAAAGCCAACATTACTAAACTTTTTGGCTATATCGAGGAACGTCTTGACCATAATTCCAGCTTAGGTTGTAGCGTGGCTCGTTTTGAAAAATTTCAACTCAGTCCGACTTTATGGAAAATTCTAACTAATGATAAGCAATTTAAAGTGCTTTGTAAATGTAGAGGATACGACCTTGTTTTTCAGAAGAATGAAGATGGTTCTTGGGTTGATATTACCAGCGCAAAAGCAAAAGTAGATGCAGAAATTTGGAATCAGCTTTTTAAAGATAACGATGTAAGTTATTTCTTTAATGTTATTATGGGGCGTCTTTTTGCTATTGGTCGTGAAAAGAAAATCAAGCATCCTTATTATTTTATTCATAAAAATTACTGTAGCCCTATTGTTTGGAAGTTAACAAACAGTAAAACTTTTCTTGAAAAAATTGTTGAAAATGGATGGGACTTTAATTGTGGGTCCGATTCTCTCCCTTTTATTGAAATTAAGGGATAATAAATAATGTGTGTAGGAGAAAAAATGTATATTCCAAAAAGTGATAGATAGATATCTTTGCTTCCTTTTACTGGTTGTGATGAAAAGAAATGTCCATGGAAGGATTGTGTAAGACATCCTGAAAGTGGATTCACCTATAATTCTATGGGGCATTTATCTTATCTTTGTAAAAAATTTAAAGAAGTCCCAAAAGAAGTTGAAGAAGTAAAGGAGGAAGAAACAAAAACGAATGATTCTAAAGATTCTAATTAATATTTGGCGATTTACTTTTATTTTAGATGTTTTAGTTTTCTTTTATCTTGTTAAAGAGATTACCAAATATGCAAACGACTTTTTTAATGCAAGGAATGTTGATATTAAATTTTCCAGTGATGGTACTGGTTCTGCAATGTCAATTATTCAAATTCTTATTCTAAGTGCTCTTCCAATCATTAATATTATTTTAGGTTGGACATGGATATTTAATTACGAAAAATTTATGAAATTAGCTTGCATTAAACTTAACAATCACATTCACAAGATGGGGTTAATTTCTGATGAATTAAAAGATGAATTTTATTATAAAGTAATTAAAGATTTTGAAGGGTCTTAATTGGTATGAAAATTGAAAAAGAAGTAATCCCTGCCCAAGAAAAAACATATTGGGTTGCAGAAGACGGTCGTAGTTTCTCTACCGAAGAAGAATGTTTCGCTTACGAAAAAAGAGAAAGTATTCGTGATGTGATGAATGAACGCTCCTTTTTGGTTCCTAACTCTTACGAAGAAAAATCAGAGTGCTGGTTTATTTTAGGCGAAGAAGCTACTCCTATTTATCTTATTAGTTATATCGAATATTTTTTAAGAATTTATATTAGCTCTTGGCAAAAAAAGACTTTGGCTCAAGCTTGTTTAGAACAGAAAAAAGACCAGAAGTATTATCTTATTGGATTAAGAATTGATAATAGTGGAGATAATGCTACTTTTGAAGTTCTTAATATTGATTCCGCAGAAGAAGAAACAAAAGAAGCTATCACCGCTTACGAAAAAAATTTAAAAGAATACTCTGCTCTTAGAGAAAAGCTGTCTATTTTTCCCGAAACAAATTAATAAATACTTGACAACTCTTTTTAGGTCTGGTATACTTTGAATATAAAGTAAATCGTTCCTGAAAGGAGTTGTTTAAATGTATAATCGTAATTTTCATAATAAAATTGGGTCTGATAAAATCAAATTGACTTTTCATTCTCGTGACCGTGGATTGGAAAGGCTTGGCATTAAAAACGAAAGAGAACTTCGTCAGTTAGCTTGCAATGCTCGTAATAAAGGCATTAATCTTGACGCTGTAACTATTTACAACTATGAAAAGATTGGGCTAACCAATGAAGAAATGTATGCTTTTAAGCGTCGTTTCCGTACCAAGTCTAACAGCGAGCGTATTTATTACCACAAAGGTTTTGTCTTCGTATTCGCTGGTAAAAATGCTTGCACACTTAAAACTGTAATCGAATTAAAAAATATTTGAGGTGGTATTATGATTTATAACGCTGGAGTTAACGGAAAAGAAAATAAAACTGTTACCTACTATCCCGTTTTTGTGGTTGAATTTAATCAGTATAAGTGCGTTTACTATATCGAACGAAATATTTTTCATTTTGTTTTCAACTATTTCTTTGCTCAAGATTGTGAAGCGGATAATATTCTTTGCGCTCATTCCGCAGGAGAGGCTTTGGCATTTATTGGAGAATTTAAAGCTGACCCTAATAGCGAAAGATTGATTAACAATTTTGTTAAAGCTGTTAAATCCTACAACAACCCCTGTCATATTCCTAATGCTCCTCAATATCTCGACCACTATTTTTCTGTTGTCCGAGATGAGCGTATTTTTAATCGCGCACTAATGGACAATAAATATCACACTTCCCCTGAAAACTTTTAAGGAGGTTTAATATGGATAACTACGAAGCTATGAAGCCTTGGGAACATGGAAAGATTGTTGAAATTCACCATGAAATTAAGTCTATTTCTGTTTATCCTATTGTTTATGAAAATAAAGACTT
This sequence comes from uncultured Clostridium sp., assembly GCA_900553365.1. Classification (GTDB taxonomy): domain Bacteria; phylum Bacillota; class Clostridia; order TANB77; family CAG-508; genus UMGS1781. The sequence continues at coordinate 23,413 of USDL01000017.1, read as the reverse complement.
TTATGTGTGCCGAATGAATGGTTCTACAGAAGTAATTATTATCAGAAAGCATTCTTATACAAATTTAGTTTTTGAATCTTACGAAAAGTATGTAGCTTGGAAACGAAAAAATACACTGCTCAATTTTAATGAAAGACGTTTTTTTGTACATATTCCTAAAAATGAGAAAATTTCTTTTGCAGATAATTTCCCTGTGAGAGATGCACTTGATGAGGCCTTGGCAAAGGCAGAATTTGCTTACGAAGAACAAAAGAAGAACCTTGACTGTTTGAAGAGAATTCAGGATAGTTATCTTTCTAGGATAGAAAGCACGGAAGAAGAATTGGAAAATACAAAGACTGACCTTGACAATATTAGAGCTAAAATTGCAGAAAGAGATGAAAAGAACAGTGATTTTTAATCTTACAGACAATGGACTTGCTCATTCTAATATGGAAACTTACTACTGCGTTGGAATTCCTCGTAAGAAGCTCCCTCTTAACTACGGCGAATCTCCTTCTTATGGCTTTGCTAATAGAGGTTGGGCAAATATTCCTTATCTCATTGCAGAACAATTTACTCTTTCCTGTTATTCTTTTGATACCGAAAAAGATGCTAAGGAATGGTGGAGTAAGAACAAGAAGTTTTTCCTTGAAAACAAAACTTATACCAAGGAATATGACTTTAATTATGCGAAGATTATCAAGGTAGAAATTGGTAGTAAGTATACTATCATGCATTAAAGGAGATTAATATGCTTCCTCTTAAGAATCACCCTGCTTACTATATTACTATTAAGGCTAATCGAGATTCTGAAATTAAGACTCTTTTTGCAGGAGAAGATTATCTTGGTCTTGCTGGTTTCTTTGTTGACTTCGATAAGGCAAGACGTTTTAGTTGTCCCCTTTCAGCAGAAAAGTGGTTTAAATTCCATTTTGATGAGGAAACCCTTCCTCCCACCTATTATGACTGGACAAGTATTACTATTGAAGAGCTTAAACTTGTTCCTGTTATGAATATCTATCTTTCTAAAGAAGAGACGGTTTCAAATTCTGTAACTCTTGAAACCACTACAAAGCGAGAAAAGCCTAAGCGCACCTATAAAAAGAAAAAGGTAGAAGACAAAATCGACACTATTCCAGATACTTAATTCATAAAAATTTAACATTTTAAATATTGACAGGTATTCTTTTTTATGCTAAACTAGTTATAGAAAAGGATATCTGTCCTTTATTTTAATTTAAATAAATCTGTTGAAATACACAGAAGAATGGAGATAAAATGGCAACTGTTTAGTATCATTATGGTAAAAACAATTCTCTACTTCGTTGGTATCATCCTATTGTAAGAGGGGTTACTTATAACAATGTAGTTGTAATTGATTGGCCTAAGAGCGAATTGAAGAGTGCAAGTATTGATTAATTTGTAAAATATAATAAATATATACAAAATAGTCAGCATATAGAGAAATCTGTATGTAGTGTTCAATTTAAAAATTGTTCCAACGAAGCAAACTAATAATGCTGGAAACTCGTAAAGCCAAATAAACCACAACATAAAATTGAGATATATTTAAGTGTGACGGTGACGAAAGTAAAAAAAATATATTTGGATGATATATGGTTAAACCCTAAGTATTTTATAATCGAAAATCAGCAGGGAAAAGATGAAGAGTCTTGCCCTCAACGACTATCCCTCGTGAGGGGAGTAGATACAAGCGTATCGAAATGTTTGCGCCTAAGTCATAAAAAATATGATATGGATAAGATATAGTCTGTGCTTACATGAAAATGTAAGATACCTACTGCTAAACAATAAGGCAGACAAGGATGTATAAGTGTAGCGAACTTGTATGAACAATAACTTCTAACGATTAAAGAGCAGTTTTTATATATAATTTTAAATAATATATTGACAATCACATCTTTATATGATATAATAATATTATAAAAGAGGTGATATTACAATAGAAAAATCCTATAAATATAGAATATATCCTAATAAACAGCAAAAAGAGCTTATTAATAAAACTTTTGGTTGTGTAAGATATGTATATAATTATTATTTAAATAAACGAAAAGAAATTTATGAAAATAATAATATTGCATTCACATTTAATATGTGTTCTAAAGATTTAACATCTTTAAAAAAAGAATTAATTTGGCTTAAAGAACCTGATAAATATGCTTTGCAAAATTGTTTGAAAAATTTAGATGCAGCATATAAAAAATTCTTTACTGAACATACAGGTTATCCCAAATTTAAAACTAAAAAAATAGATATCAATCTTATAGAACAAATTATTGTAATAATAATATTTGTTTTATTAATAACAAAATTAAATTACCTAAACTAGGGTATATTAAAACAAGAGACAAGCAAATTCCACAAGGTAGAATTTTAAATGCCACAATATCACAAGAACCAAATGGACATTATTATTGTTCATTGTGTTGTACAGATATAGAATTTACATCTCTTCCAAAAACCAATTCTAATGTTGGCATTGATTTAGGTATAGTAGATTTTGCTATTATGTCTGATGGAAATAAAATATCAAATCCTAAATTTTATGAAGTATCAGAAAAAAGACTTGTTAAATTACAAAAAGAGCTGTCAAGAAAAACAATTGGAAGTTCTAATTGGAACAAAACAAGAATTAAAATAGCAAAATTGTATAAGCATATTGTAAATCAGCGAACTGATTTTTTACAAAAAATAACTACCCAACTTGTAAAACAATATGATATAATTTGTATTGAAAACTTAAATGTTAAAGCAATGAAAGAAACAGATAATAAAATTCGTAACAAACGAGTTGAAGATGTATCTTGGTTTGAATTTCGTAGAATGCTAATATATAAGTGTCAATGGTATGATAAAACATTATCTGTTATAAATAGATATTATCCATCAAGTCAAATTTGTCATTGTTGTGGTAAATCAAGTGGTAAAAAAACAGAAAATATTAGAATGTGGATTTGTCCAAATTGCGGGGCAAAATTAGATAGAGATATTAATGCTTCTATTAATATCTTAAATGAAGGATTAAGAATATTAAATATTTAAAATAATATATAATAACCGCAGGAACTGCGGGGATAGCTCGGTGATACTTAACATAATAATGTTATTGACCGAGAACCACGCGATTTTAATCGTGTGAGGTTCAGATGTGTACTCAACCTAAACTCAGCCCAGAAAAAATGTATAACCTTTATGGCTATAAGCCTGATGTTGTAACAAACGCTTTCTTCTTTGATACTGCAAGCGGAACTTCTATCTGGAATTTAAAAAGTAATAACACTGTTTATGCCAAGGATGGCAATTTCTCTAATGGCTGGGGTATTACAAATTCTGGAAAGATTATGAATGGCGTATTTAACAATGGCGTTGGTTGGAGAGATTTTGGCACAGAATATCCTGCTTTGTTTAAAAATAAGCAGCCTCAATCTGTAAAAAACTATGCTGACATTGACTATGAAGCTAAAAGACAGATGTTCGGTTGGACAAAGACAGATGGCAACCCTAAGAATGAAAAGTATTTTATTGTTTCTGTTATATCTGGTGGTATGAAACTTTCCACTGCTCAAAACCTTATTAAATCTCTTTTCCCTGATGTAGACTATTGTTGCAATCAAGATGGTGGTAATTCTACTTATACAAACTTTGAAGGAAAACGCCTTTCTGCATCTGGTTGGTTAAGACCTGTTGATTCTATTCTCGCTTTCTGGCTTCGCTCTAACGCTGAAAGAGAAAAAGCAGAAACAGAAGAAAAGAAGCAAGATAAGGCTAACAAGAAAGAAGAAAATCGTCCTAAGAAAACTGGTTATCGTTGTCAGTTAGGAGCATTTAGTAATTCAACTCGTGCAATTACTTATAGAAATGAAATTAGAACTCTTACTGGCGTAATTGATTATTCAACTGCTTTTTGTATTCAAGACTCAAAAACTAAGCTCTATAAAGTTCAAGTAGGATTCTTTGCTAAAAAATCTGGCGCTGAAAAGGTTAAAGCAGATTTAGCTGAAAAGGGATATAATTGTTATATCTGCTATGTGGAGGAATAATGAAAATTTTTGATACTTGTCTTAAAATTGAAGAAATTTTAAAAGGTTATCTTATAGCTTCTAATAAAACAAACGACAAAAAGAAATCTGAATATTATAAACATGAAGCTTACAGGTTAAATTTTACTACGAGAGAACTTGATTTATTTTATAACTGGGGCTTTTCTAATCTTATTTATGTACCCCATCTAAATCATTGGGCTTGTGTAATGTCTAAAGACTATAAATATCTTAATTCTACTTCTTACCCCTATTCCAAAGAAGACCCTCCTATTATCTTTGTAAGTGGTAATGTTGATAGTGTATTAGATGAATATTTAAGCGAATTAGATGAATATTTAAACGAGGAAAAAAATAATGAACAAGAAGAAGTATGAAGTGATTTCTGATATTACCTCTCCTATTGATTAGGAAATTGCAGATTTTATTCAACGTATTATTGATAACGATGAAACTTTGGCTACTTTAGCTGATACTTTCTTTATCAGTTATGACTATGAGTATGAAAATGTTTATATTTGCACTACTCATCCACAGTATTTAACTGTAATTAATCACCAACTTTTTAAAGATTTATGTGATATAATTAATGAATATTATGGATTTTCTGTCTTTGTTAGAAAAGTCGATTCAATTATTAGCATTAAATCTAAGGAAAACTAACAGTTTAATTTAATAAATGGTTGACAACACCTCTCTTTTGTGGTATATTAAATGTACTAAAAAAGAGAGGTGTTTTTATGTTTGAGATTTTGTATGTTATTAGTGGATTCCTTTTTATTGTATTTGTTATATTTGCTTTTTGTCTTGCCCATATTGTTTATAAAGATGAAGATGATGGATATCAAAACACAATAATTGATTGGATTAAACAATATCACAAAGATTGGCGTAATTGGGCGCATTTAAAATTTAATGAATGGGAAAAGTATTATATTTTAGCTCCTGATGAATGGAGATTAACATGGTTTGCTCCTAAGCGAACAATTAGAGACAAAAAAGGTCATTGGGATACAGTTTATATTAACTTTGGTTTTATTGGAAATATTAGATATGTTCTTTTTAAGCATAACATGAAAAATAAGTATAAAAAGAATAAAGCTACTCAAAGCTCTCAAGATAATTTAAGATATATTCTCGAAGCTGTTCAAGGAGATATTAATAAAATTCAAAAGAAAGCCGAAGAAGAAATCAATAAAGCCAAAGAAGAGACAGATAAGATTCGAAAGTCTTGTTTAAACGAAGAATCTTATTTAAATAAAGAAATTGAATTAAAATCTACTGATAAATGGGAGAATTGATATGCCACTATTAAAAATTGCTATGATTTTACTTTTAGTTACTTTGGTTGGACTTTTTATTTGGTTTCTTTGGTTTCTTTTGCTTGGTCCACTTATTTTAAAAGGAATCTTTAAGGCTGATTTAGATGATATCAATGAAAAGCGCGAACGTGAAGAATGTACCAAGATGGATTTTGATAAGTGGTACGATATCTATTGTTTAAACACTAAGAAATGGGGCTTGGGTTGTCTTCCACATTGCAGAATTGGTAAACATAATTACCTGCACGGAGATGTAGTAGTTCTTAGCCAACACTGGGACTTAGATTCTTTTTGTACTAAAGATATTTATGTAGATTTTGGTTTTATTGGTAATCTAAAATATTCTCGTTGGCGTCATAAATATCTTAAAAATAAAAAGACCCAAGAAGCTCAAGAAAAAGAAGTAAAAAATCTCAGACTTATTCTTGAAAGCGCTCAAGAAGATATTGAAATCCTTAAAAAGCAATCTGAGGAAGAAATTAACAAGGCGGCAGAAACTTCTAAAAAAGTCAAGGAAAATCTTGACAAACAAAAGTTGCAAAAGATGAAAACAGGGTATGATAATGACCCTCCAATGTACTCCATCTTTAGATATGATGACGTAGATTTTTAAATAAAATATTTCTTTTATTTAATTAAAATGTCAAGGAGAATAATTAATGTTTATTTGTTATGATAATTGTTTGTTTAATTCCGATAATGTTAGCTTTATGAGAGTTACTGAAAGAGATGTCACAATTGGCTTGACGGGCGAAAATCATCTTTTGAAGTATGCAAATAAAGACCTTGCAAAAAAAGCTTTCTCTAAAATTCGTGTTGCTATTACAAAGAATTCTTCTATTGTAGATATCTCCGAAAACAAACTTAAGGAGGTAATCTAAATGATTATTTGCTTTGATAATCAAATTATCAATTTATATATGGGTTGGAGAGCTATTCACCTTGATACTCTTTTTAGTGATGTGGCTTGGCCCATTAATCCTGTTAATACCAATAATACCGATAGTTATACTATTATCATTGAGCTTACTGACAAATCTTCTTGTAGATTGGGAGTTTTTAGCGAAGATGAGTATTGTTTAGCAAAAATGATGATGGATAAAATTAAAGAGGGTTTAGCTAATAATATTTCTTTCCTTAATCTTGACGAATATTTGGAAATTTGGAAAAAGAAATTAGAACAGGAAAAAGAAAAAGAAAAGGAAACTAAGAATGGATAATGGATTTAATTTAAAAGAGGATAGAATTACTTTTGACTGTATGCCAGAAGATATGCAAATGAGTGATGCAGGATTTAACGCTCTCATGGGATGTACTATTCTTTGGGGGTTGGTTTGCAACTTCTTCATCTGTATGTTCCTTGAAACACAGGTTTTCAACTTTGTATCGTCTCATCCTCTTCTCTTTATTTTGGGTTATTTTGCTTTGGCTTTTCTTGGAGCTATTATTACTAGTGGCACAGAAAACGCTGTAGTTGCTTTCCTCGGGTTTAATCTTATTTGTTTGCCCATTGGAGCACTTCTAAGCGTTTATGTAGGCCAGTATACAGTGTTGAGTATTAGCTATGTATGTCTTCTTACTGCTATTATTGTAGTAATTATGATTATCGTTAGCACAGTATTTCCAGAGTATTTTTGTTCTCTTGGACATATCCTTCTTATATCTTTAATTAGTATTATTTTTATTGAAGGAATTTTAGTATTCTTCCTTGGATATGAGGGTCATGTAATTGATTATCTTGTAGTAGCACTATTTTCTCTTTATATTGGCTATGATTGGTACTGTTCTCAGAGATATGCTGCTACACCTTATAATGCCATTAGTTGTGCAACAGACCTTTATCTTGATATTATTAATATCTTTGTTCGTTTGCTTGCAATTCTTGGCAAGAAAAAAAATTAAATACTTGACAACTCCTTATTCTTTTGGTATTATTTAAGTATCAAAGATAAGGAGTTGTTTTTTGATGCTGTATCATCTTTCTTTTGACCCTAATCTTACAATTCTAACTCCCAAAATTCCAGAAACCGCTGTAGCCTTTAATGAGGATGTTTCTATTCCAAGAGTTTGTTTTTCTCCTACTATTAAAGGTTGCCTTTCAGCTTTGCAAGATATTAGCACAGAATATTATGTATACACTCCTGTTAACCAAAAGTTAAAAGGCTATTCATGTAAAACCCGTGTGATTGATGCCGTTATTACCGGTGAGCGTTGGATTAAAAAGCCTGTCCAAGTAAAGAAAATCGGTAAAATTAAATCTGTTTTTATCGGCATCGGAGAAAAGAGATTCATTAATTACAAAGGGCATAAAGAACTTATTTCTAAATTTATATATACTTATGAATGGAAGGAGCGCTATTAATGGAACGTATTAAAAAGGGACGCAGAGAACCCACTCGTGACAAGAGAGAAAATTGTGGTATTGTAACTTCTCTTCTCGATGTTAATGGTAATAATATTATCACTGGCAATCTTTACGAAATCAAGGGGAAGAAATATTCCTATATGGGAAGAGTGTTTTACAATAGATACCAGAAAGCCTTTGGCGTTTTTATGGGTTGCTGGTATGGAGATAGGAATGCTTACAATCCTGACAGCTATGGTAAATTTGTAGCTATTCCTAAAGATAATGGTATGAAGAATCAAATCTTTCCTGTTGAAGAAATGGAGCTTTGATATGAAAATTAAACATATTAAATCTAAAGTTGTTTCGCCCGAAGAAAATCGTTGGTATGACATTGATTTTAACACAGAAATTGCAACTTGTTCTCGTTGTAAACGCAGAGGAAAAATTAGAACCACAATTACTAAATGGGGTGGTTACGCAATCAGTAATCCTTATTGTCCTGCTTGCGGTGCTTTTATGAAAAACGGCTGTAATTGAGGGTATAATATGGCTAAAATTGTTTGTGCTGCTATTAGATTTACTCCTAGATTTACCCCTGATAATATTAAAAAGGATATTATTCTTCCCTGTCCTCGTCATGGTGATGGTTATAGAAATTTTGCACATATCAGCAATATGTTAACAGGAAATTACAAACCTTTTGATTGGAACAAAGAAGAAGGTTTTATTGACGAAGCTGGAAACTTTTATACCAGAGAAAAAGCTTTTGAGCTTGTAAAAGATTCTCTTCCTACTTCTCTTATTTACTTTAAAGGACAGCAAAAAGAAACCGAACTTTACTCGGAGGACTTGTATTAATGAATAATAAAAAACATCCTGATATCGTTTCTTATGATGTCTATGAACAAGTTGCGTGGGAGAGAGACCTTGTAGAAGACCAATTAAATACACTTGGCTTTGGAGTAGGTAGTAAAGTAACATGCAGGAAGAAACTTGTAACTACATATCAAAAAGATGGACGCTATAATATTGCTCAAACCTTTGAAGTTTGTTCTGAATGTGGAGAACAGTTGCATTCTGACATGAATTTCTGTCCTTATTGCGGAAGGAAAATTTTAGATGACTAATAATATTTTTGCTATGCCTATTGGTCTTAGAGGGACAAGTACTGTTTGGCATAACGATACTAAAATTGGTACTTGTTTAACTTCTAATAACTCTCCTTTGCTTGGAAACTTTGTTCCTTTAAATGAAATTTCTGTTATGGATAATAAAGGTAATAATCCTTTGTCTGAAAATGAACTTAAAACCATTACAGAAATTAGAACAGATATTTACGAAATTAGCCCCGAACATGAGAGATATATGTTGCTTGATGCAGACGAAGAAATTTATCTCGGAGAAAGAGTAATTCATTTGTTTTATTTGTCTCATCGTGATGAATTTCTTGTAATTGGAATTAATTATTCCATTGCTGACCCTGAAAAAATTTGTTAATAAACCCTTGAAATAATCCTTTTATTTTGATATAATTATTGTATCAAGATTGAAAGGAGATAAAGCTGATATGAGCTTTTATCTAAAAGAAACCACAACTAACTCTTATGTTCAGTTTGTTGGCAATCAGTACAGTTATATTTCAAATCCTGACAAGAAACATTTGTTTAAGGATGTTGACAAAGCTGCCAACATTGTTCTCAATCATTCTATTGTTGACAAGTTTTTGTCAAACCGTGTATTTTCCATCTATCACACCGAAACTGGCAATCTGGTATATGATAAACTTGTCTCTAATGTAGCAAACAAAGGATTGATTCTTTTAAGTGTTTCTAAAGCAGTCCTTAGTTTGCAAGAAAGCTTAGGTGAAGCACCTGTCACAAATGGAAATCCTATCGAAATGGAATTTAAGAATTCGGTTTCACCTACTGTTTCCCATTCTAATTGCGCAAAAGCAATGATTGATGGTGATGAACTTCCTGTTAAAGATTCAAACAAGAGATATCAGGCAAGTGAATATTCCAGAAATAAAATTCTTCCTTCTTTGGAAGCTATGTCAAAGACTTTTGAAAATATCACTTCTGCCATCAATTCTCTTCCGTCTAATGAAGATTTAGCAACACAACTGGGTGATTATAATGCTCAAGTGGTTGATATTCTTCATTACATTGAATTTTCTCACCTTGATGCTTGTAGTGGTTATCTTACCTTCAAAAAACTTCAAGATGTTCTCATTGCAAGACGTACTGTTAAAGAACAGATGGAAATTATCAACAAGCTTGAAAATTGTGGCTTGATTGTTGAAAAGATTAATGCCGCTAATAATCGAGCTAAAAAGACACTTGAAGAATCTCGTTCCTATTGTCCTCGTAGTGATATTGATATCTTTGACTAAATAATTCCAATCGAAATTTAATAAACACTTGACAGCTCCTTCTTTACTTGCTATAATGTAGCTATAGTAAAAAAAGGAGCTGTTATTTTATGAAAAAGATTGATAAAGTCCTCTGGTATTCTCAGGAAGATTTGAGAAAAGATATTGTCAAAGCTCTCTTTGGTGAGAATGCAATTCTTGGCGGAGACTATGTTGATTTTCATTACAGACCTGAAAATGATGCTGGTCTTGTTGTTAAATTTTATGATAAAGATTCACCTTTTATATCTAAGACCTTTATCATTAGAATTGAAGATGCTGACAATAAGGAAGTTACAAAGGAGGAAATCTAATGGCTAACAAGCCTGTACTGGGTATTATGAAGTAAACTAAGGAGAATATTATGAAAATCGAAAATGCTATCACTCATATTACTCGCACTATTAAAGATTACAAGTCTCAGCCTTTTGTAACTTGCACGCCTCTGTTTGAGCTTATGTGTGAGCAACTTGTCAGTCTTCTGGATTCAAAACAGAAACAGGGCTATAACTATATCTTTTATGTCCATGATGGTAGAAAAGATAAACGTGGCTTTTATCTGAATAATTATATCTTGACTTTTTCCGATGTTAGACATGTTTATGATATTAAGTCTCAAAATTATTTTCAGATTGACGATGAATTTTCCGATTTAATTGATTTTCTCGATTTTGATTTCTGGTATGCTTATTGTCTGAAAGATGGTAGGAGTCTTACTGTTGTGAAGTAAAATACGAGAGGAAAAAGAAAATGGAACCTAAAACTCAATTCTGCCCTTGCTGTGGCAAAATAATGTCTGCTGACTACGACTATGACAGCTATGACGGATGGTTTTATACTTGCCTTAATAACTCTTGTCCATCAAAAGATATTAAGGCTTTAAAAGGAAAAGAAAATGAAGCCTACCAAGAAAAAGTTAAACTTTATAAAGAAAGACATGAGTTGGTTATGAAGAACACTGTTATTGGTAGGATGCTTGACGATTTTAAGCGTGTTTATAGCGAAGAAGTACATGATGGAGTACTACCTTTAGAAATTAGAGAAATTCTTTCTTTGGAGCTTCAAAATCTTTCAAAGATGTAAAATAAAAACAACGTTTTTAGTTTTAAAAAGGGGTATGAATTGGAAAAGTTTTTTGGAACATCTTCCTAAAGTCGGAGAAAGAATTTTAGTCGTTCGTGAATGGATAGATTACGATGTCAGTATTTTGTTGAAAAAACATTACATTGGGCAAAACTGAATTAAATATTATGAAGTGGTTTGAATTTGAAAAGAGACAACCTCGTATTGGAGAGAAAATTTTTGTAGCTAAAGATATGTGGAAAGGAGCCAATATTTTTATTGCTACTTATTTAGGGAGAATAAATATATGTAATACTGGAAGTTGTGACGTTGAATTGGATAATTTTGAGAAATATTTTCCAAAAAGTTATATAAGTCAATATCATTTTTTTGCATCTGAAAATTTACATTGGGCGAAGGTAAATTAAACTATGAATTGGAAAAGTTTTCTTGAGCACCGTCCTAAAAATGGAGAACGAATTTTAATCATTCATGAATGGTGTCTTAACGATACATTGGGTATTTCCACTAAATATTATACTATTTACGAATGCAACTATAAAAGTATCAGAAAAGATTTTTATAATGAAGATGATAGAAGTATAGTATATTTTGTAAATTTAAAAATGATTGGTGGAGAAAAACTTTATGACTATTTAGAAAAAAGACAGTTTTACTCAAAATACATTCATTGGGCAAGATTGGATTAAGTTATGGAATGGTTTGATTTTGACAAGAAAAGACCTCATATTGGCGAAGAAATTTTCGTAATGCAAAGTTTTTTTAATTACTCCAAAATATTTATTGCTACTTATTTAGGAAGAGAAAGAACAGAAATTGAAGAAATATACGATGTTAAATTAGACAATTTCAAAAAATATTTTCAAGAAGATTATTCAAGCCCATATCATTCTTTTTTATCTTCCTGTTTACGTTGGGCGAGATTATATTAAAAAGGAATTAACAAAAATGGAATGGTATAGTTTTGAAGATAGATAGCCACGTATCGGAGAAGAAGTTCTTATACTTGAAGATATTCGATTTACGGATGAAATTTTTGGTGGAAACTACGAAGTTTATTCAGCAATATTCCAAGGCAAAAAATTTGATTATTACGCAGATGAATATTTGATAACTTTAAGTAATTTTAAATCCTATCCTGACAAGTATCCTTGGGATTTTTCTCCTCGTGAGATTGATAAAAATTTTGTTTTTTGGGCAAGATTGCATTGAAAGGAGAATTTTATTATGACAAATACTGCACAGAAGAAAATTATCCACACTATTTACAGCGATACAAATGATACATATCTTTGTTGGGATGCGACTGATAAGTATTATTACTTTGGTCAGAAAGATGATGATAATGTTATTTGCTGGTCTTCCCTTGAAGAGTTTAACACGTTCTACTTTTTCGCTATTAAAAATCTCTCAATTATGAAAGCTCCAAATCTTGCTCCTCGTTGTGCTCTTCTCTATAAAAATAACTAAAAATATATAATAAGAGTCTTATTTGTTGAGATTAAACCCTTGACAAGTAAGACTTTTTGTTGTATTATATTAAAGAATAGAGGTGAAAATATGGCAATGAAAGTAACGCCCCCTGACGCAAATGTTATTAACACAGTAGATGTAATTGAACATATTTTGGGTAAGGGTGGATTGATTGAACAAAATAAAGATATATTGTTCAAACCAATTCTTTTTAATGAAATAACTCTTGATGTATTATTTCAATATCGTGAGTGGTTTTTTGCTTTTGTTCCTATTTATGAGTATCTTTTAACTTTAAAGCAACCTCGTAATTTTTACTCTTTTCCTACTAAACAGTCAATTGTATTTAAAAGCACATTACTTGATTGTCAAAAAGAAAACTTTTTAGTTTCTCATACTAAAAATTACGATAAGGTTGTTCTTGATTATGGTTTACGTCCAGAACAATTAAACCAGAAATATCTTGAATCAGAAATCACTTTGTTTGAAGACACTGATAAATTAATTATGAATTTAAAAAAGCAAGATAAAAAAGACCTTTTTGTTTTTTTATATTATATTACGGAACATGTTTGGGGAGCTATAACTGTAATTTGGGCTTTTAGAGATTTAATAAAAGAAAGCCATCCTATAGCTACAATGCTTAACGGGCGGTGTTTTGGTACTCATATTACTGACCTTACTTATTATTCTACAAGTGAATTGAAAGTTTGTGAAAATAGCCTAAAGAAAAATAAATTTGATTACAATCTTTTTCTTATTACACGAATTAGCAGAGACATGGAAAAGTGTATTTATTATCACGGTTTTAATAAACATGAGGATACTTTTAATTCTACCCCTGATATTCCTAATGACGAGAATTGTGAGGATGATTATTAATGGAAAATAAAACAATTACTTATGGGGATATTAGAAAACAATTTGCCTCTTTCTTAAAGATTCTTGTTGACATTCCTTTTAATTCTTTCTTTGACAATGAAAAGATTTGCCCTGATAAATTTGCTGTATTATTTAATTATCTTGAACCAACTCTTCCAATATTTCCTTATATTACCATGCTCAGAACTGAAAATCCAGATGTAACTGTTCCATTTTTCATGAATAATCCTTTCTTTGACTATAAAAAGAACAAAGATGGATTAAAAATAATTAGCTTTTGTAATTGGGTTGGTTACTATACTGGGAGTACTTCTTTTAATGAAGATTTCATTGTTAAAAACGACACCATTAAAAATTATCGCCTGATGTATAAATATCTTAAGGTTTTAAAAAATTGTGTTTTAATTATAGATGATTTTTTTCTTACGCTTGATGCACCAGAAAAATATCTTAATCCCATTTATAGAAGTATTTCTGTAAAAACTATTAGTATTTTAAATGAGTTAATAGGATTTTATGGTAATTATATCTTGGTAAAAAAGAAGGGCGTAAGTTGATATTCAGCAAATAACATGATTTATATTCGTTGCACTCAACCAAACACCCCAGTTATTTATAACCCTTTTGTTCCTGTTACAGCCGTTGGCACTAATAATCCTCTCTTCCCTGTTACAGCCGATTTAACTCTTGCTAGAGGTGGAGAAGGAACTAATTTGTTTGAAACCATTCCTCGCATTAATAATATTGCCGCTGAAATCATTGGGTGGAGAGAAATTGAAGGAGAATTTGACAGAACTTTGCGTGATAATGCTCATAGAACTGTTGCAGAATGTACTGAATTATTGAGGACAGCTACATGATTTGTTTAGATATGTATGGTATGGATGAATATCAAGCTGAAAAGGCTAAAATTCTTTCTAAAGGAGAAAAGCCTAACAGACATAATATTGTTCAATTTATTGCGGCTATGACTTGCTTAGTTAAGGATTTGGAAAAGGTAGATTTTGGAGAAGCAGTTTATAAAAAACCTAAGAGTAAAAATGATTGGATGATTCTTTGGAATATTTCTAAAAAATTTGATGTTATCCTTGAATATTACAATGAGTTGATTGTATGGCAACCGAGTTGGCTTGTGTCTCTTGTAAGTGATGCTTCATTATGGAATGCAAAAACAGGTGGAAAGCTGCCACAACCTTTTACTTATCTTAATGATGGTGCATCTTATAACAACCTATTAAATGGTAAATCTTTCCATATTACTTGGTCTAGCATTATCGAAAGAAGAACATTTTTTGAAGAAAATGAGGTTGTTATTACTCAAGCATTTGAACGCGCATTAAACGGTAAAAACAAAAATTGTAACAATTATTTTGGAAGTTTAGGATTTTATATTACTCGTCATTGGCACGATTTACAATTTGCATTTATTTTTTTAGATTATTTAACAATTCGTATTACTTTTGATAAATATGAAAAAGAATCTTGCATTTGGCGTACCTTAAACGAACATAATATTATAAATAATCCAGAAAATTGTGATGAAATAAGACAAACAGTGGTTACAATTCACAAACTTCATTTGTCTATTAATGCAGTTAATTCAATATTAAATTTCAATTCTAATTCTATTGCTACTGAAAAAGAAAGAGTACATAATAATTATTACAATTACTGGATTTAAAATAAATTAATTTAAAAAGGAGATAACTATAATGCTTAAATCTCGCATGGCACGCAATTTCAAAGCTCGAAAGGGCATTTCTCGTAATTATACACTTCTTGCTCGTCAAAAGGAATTTCCTAAGTTGACTTGTAAGAAGAACCTTCCCACTCCTGATACTAAAGATAGTGATAACCCTAATAATGTCAAGTACATTCTCAAGGAAAATGATACTCAATGTGCTATCTTCTCTACAGAGCTTAAGTCTCAGGATAATCACAAAGACCCTCTTTATTTGATTGTGGGTGCTCTTACTGGTGCTCTTCTTCTTACTGACAAGGAAATTGAAGAGTATTTTGATTTGACTCCTATGATTGATAAGAAGCTTACTCTTAAGGATGCTCCTTATAAGAACACTGGTGTTAAGATTGAGTATGATACCAATGATATTCCTACAGATATTATTGACTTTAAAGGTGCTCCCATTAAGTAAAGGAGAATAATATGAAAAATAATGATTTCCCCACTAACCCAGTAGCTTTTGCTCAATATGTTTGGGAAAATATTGAAATTAAAGACATATTGGTTGATAGATTTCACAATTTTTGGAAAGTAACTTCTTATAAAATTTGCAATGGTCGTAAAATAAGAATTGAAATTCGTTGTATTAGTGACTCTGGCACAGACTACAAAAATGGAGGTTGCAAAAAATTAACTCGTTATGACCTTGCTAGCAAATATTATTTTTATATTAATAATATTGCTGTTGAGATTCCCGATGTTGAAGATTGGAATGCTGGAACTTTCGTCCAAAATTATAATACGCTTTGGTATATTCTTGATACAATGGTTCCCATTACAAAAGAAGAAACATCGGATATGTATGCTTTGTTTCTTTTAACCCAAGAAGCAGATGAAAAACGTGATTATGATGGAGACAAGATTCGAGAAAAATGTGAAAACTGTCTCCCAAAAGAGGACAAAAAAATGACCGAAAACGAAAAAAATTACTTCCCTAAAAATAAGGAAAAAACGGGTGTCGATACCCAATTAAAATCCGCATTTTATTCGCAGGAAGAACTCGATGAAGCCATCAGAAAAATTGATGACTTCCTTGAAACCCATGCAAATACTGCTAAAAATAAGTGTAAAGAATCTGTTAAGAAAATTACAGACTTCTCCGACGAGGTTGATACTAAAAAGAATAAAGTTAACAACACTGATGTAGAAAAGCCTAAGCCTGTCTTTAAGCTCGGTGATGTTGTCTATACTAAGGGAGAATCTATTGGCTATATTTCTCGTATTGGATATACTGATAGATATTGTTATTATTATTGGACACCAATTATCGTTTCTTCTAATGACAAGACACTTAAACATTTTATGGGGGATGAAGAAAGGGGCTTAACTTATCCCTATGAAACCCATTATAAGCGTATTGGCAATTACCTTATGTCTGACCTTAATTGCGTCAAGGAAATGGCTCGTATTGATTCTGTTTATAAGTTAAATGAAGATAATCTTAAAAAGTTCCCTTTCCTTGATAAATATCTAACTGACCTTACAGATAAAGAAAATAGTACAACAACAGATAGTATAAACCCTCCACTCAACACAAAAACAGGTAATGCTGATTCACTTCCCAAGTATCTTAGTAAACTTAATCTTACTGGTTCTGCTTATTATGAAACAAATACTAAACTTACTATGGACATTGTTTGTAAGCTGAATGAAGTTATCGAAGCCCTTGATGATATTATTTTGTATCATCTTAATGAAACTCAAGAAGAAAAAAATAGAAGAGAATTTGAAGAAAGATAGAACAAATTGAAAGGCACACTACCATCATCTGAAAAGGTTAAAAATTATTCCTCGGTTTATAATACAACTCGAAAAACTGCCGATATTTCATGGCCATCATGGAAAAAGGAAGTTTTTAATAATAGTTGCGCTATTTCAACCCACGCAAAAAAATTGTAATGATATTATAAAGAAGAGTCATTTTGGCTCTTCTTTTTTATTAAATACTTGACTTTTGTTTTGTAATTTGCTATACTGTAAGTACAAAAAGAAAAGATTCGTAAGACTTCAAAAAAAGGAAACTGGTGAAGTAATATGTGCAAAATTTGCCCTCAGTGCGGTGCTATCGCTGAATTTAATGCTTACTATGGTCGATTAACATGTACTCGATGCAATTGGGAAAGTGAAAAAAGTAAATTAACTGTACAATCTAAATCTGTGACCTATTATGTTATTAAGTTTGTTTGGAAGGATTCTAATAACTTCGTTCAGACATCTTATGCTGGTTATGATGGTTATAGTATGATTGGTTATAATTGGTTGCTTTATCCTTATTGTGACTTCAATGAAGCTGAAAAAATTGACAATATTGAAGCTGCTAAGAATTTCTATAAAAAGCATAGTAGTTACTTCAAGGTTATTACTGACAGGGAAAATTCTTCTGTTTATATTTCCAAAATCGTTATTAACACAGAAGACGTGGAGAAAATTTAAAGGAGATTGAACAATGAAAACTAATTATTACATTGGCGTTCCTCTTAAAAATAATAAGAAAATATGCTTCTTCCTTTGCGTCGATAATTTGTTTGTTGAATATTATTCCCTTGAGGATGATAAAAACCTTGCTATGTCTTTCTCTACTGAAGAGTCTGCTCGCGAGTGGATTGAGAATTATTATCCTTTTCCCAATGACAATAGAAAAAATAATCCTGTATGGACTAGTCTGTCTAAAGCAGAAAAAGAAAACTTCGATTGGGATAAATATTATATTCTGAAAGAAACTTGGGAAGTAATTGAATCATAAGTTATTTTAAACTTGTTTATCCGATATGAGATAAACAAGTTTATTTTTTGTTTTAAAATTATTTTTAAATTGTACTTGACAACTTGACTTTTATGTGTTATACTATATATGGATTAATAGAATTTGCCGTATTGTGCAATTATTAATACTATTTATGTAAAGGAGATAATTTATGGCTGAATAGAAATAGAGCCTTTATCTTAGAGTTCAGGAAAAACTATCTAATGTTTCTACTGTCAATAGTTATAAAGAACTTTGTAAATTGTTGGATGAACCTGATTATTCTCGTCCTTCAAAAGCTGCTCAACTTAAAAGACAAGAAAAAGAGTGGAAGAAATGTTTTACATGGAGAAGAAAAAAAGAAAAATATACTTCAATAAAAATAGTCTCTCCTGATGAATATTATTTAGCTATTTTAAAACAACTTTATCAAAATAGCTCTATTTGGGCTTTCTTTTCTTTTTTGAACGTTTATAGTCAATATACTAATAATGCAAGACTTTGTGTTTCTAAAGGAGACATTGCTTTAGCTGTTGGATTACAAAATGAAAACTATAAAGATTTTCATGTTTCTTCTTATAACTATGGTAGAAGATTAGAAGAATATACTTTAGGCTTAAAAGATTCTAAATATCCTTTTGTTACTACTCCTAAAAAAGAAATTAGAGAACAAAGGAAAAAAGATGATGAATCTGCCTATGGTTTAACTAAACGTACCCAAAATTTACTTGATGATTACGATTCTCATACTTCCAAGCAAAATTATTATCAAGTTGAATCTATGCTAAATAAACTTGAAGAAGAAGGTGCTATTCTCCTTCATAAAACCTTCGTGGGAGGATTTATTGATAAAAAAGCACTTCCTTTCGATGCTGATTATTCAACTATATATGAAGAAAATGGCAATTTTTATTTACCTGTTAAAAATGGAGAACCTTTATTAGTTACTTATTATGAAAGAGCTTTAACAGATGAAGAATTAGCTAACTTTCTTAATTTGCGTGGTTCTATAATGGTTGATTTAAAATGTCATGGATTATCAGAAGTTTTTATTTCTGGTCAACAAGATGATTTTAATAAAAAACTTTCTAAATCTTAGTTAATAGAATTTGGTGCTTTGTTTATTTACCCTTCTTATTTAATAAATTATTCTTCTGACCTTGTAGCATTAAATCAATCTTATTATAAAACTCTTATGGCTAATTTTTATAATGAATAGCTACTTAAGAAAAATTTAACAGCTAATAACAAAGAAACACAACAAAAAATACTTAAACTAAAAACTGAAAGATAGTCTAAAGAAAAAGGCAAGTGCCGAAATACTTTTACTAAGCATGATGGAACTGTTGTATTTTCTAATAAAAAAGAAGAAGAAGCAGTATAGCTTTCGCAATATTATGAAGCTTTCTTATACGAAAAGCTAAATAAAGACCTTATTCAACTTAATTTAGATAAACTTATACCTCAAAATCTTGAATCTCTTTCTTCTAATTCTACAGAAAAAAGCTCTACTTGGGAAAGTTTGTTTAATAAATCTTGGACTAAAATTAAAAATACTGAAAATTATTAGAAAAATTAGATTACGGTTCCAGACGTATAACTTGTGAGCCTCTTTAATTGTCATTTTTCCTTTATTTTTTCTATATTTAATTTTTTAAAAATGTCTTGACTTTCGTAAGTATAATAGTTATTTATAATAATAGAGAAAGTCAGGACACTTTTAAAAATTTTTTAATAGATAAAATAAGGCTTTAAAGAACTTTTTAAAGGCTCAAGAGTTTTTACTTCAGCACCGTTATTTTAAAAATCACACGACAGAAAATGAAAGAAAGGTTAGAGTTTGTTGAAGTGAGCCTTGCGAACGATTACAAACTCTTACTCCTTTCTTCATTTGGCAGTCGTAACCGCGAGAGGATGTTTGCATTATGAAAGAGAGAGCATTAGCGACGGATGGAGCGTAATGCGACCATCTTTCATAATGATACAAACACCGCATCACGGTGGATTATCGGCGAAGCACCTTCGTAATGATAAAACAATTACTTAAAAACATTTTTGTAATAATAAAAAGAAATCTTTATTAAACTATTGACTTCTTACTCTATATCTGTTATTATATCTATGCTGAGAAAGATAATTGATAAAATATAAATATCTGTCTTTCGTAACACCAAAATTCTGGAAGTTCTTATGTGAAGTGGAGTGCTTGCACGAACACTGAACTTAGAACTTCCCCTGTGAATGGAGCTTGTATTATGAAATCTGTGAAGCTTAATTCTTCTTCTAAATATAAAAATAATAAGTTTCAAATTAAATACCTTAAAGCAAAAAAAAATAATATTATTTTATTTGCTATTTACGCTGCTGAATGGGATGAAGAAGATAGTATTTTTTATAGAGCATATAACTTCTTTATCTATTTCAATAGAAATAAAAGAGTTCACTATATTATTGGAAATAACTCTGCTTGTGATTGTTATACACTTATTTCTAATAATAATATGAGTTCCTTTATGAATTCTTTTAATAGAGATGCTAAGAGATTTCTTGATAATGTGCTTAATTAAAAAATAAAGGAAGTGTAATTATGGGTTCTATTCTTACTCATACGTTTGGTACTTATACTGTATTTCGTACTATTCATTCTATCTATGAGAATACTAATGAGGTCGCTCCTTGTATCGTAGCTTTTACTCCTTGTGATAATATGATGTTAAGTACTATGAAGTATGAACTTCAAGATGTATTCGATACTTTTGATTATCTTTTTAAAAACCAGTTTGACTCTTTTGCTAAATCTGCTATTTATGATGGTAATTCCTCTCCTTTGAATATTTCTGGACTTGTTGATGAAGTTATTGAAATTATGGAAAAGAATTATAATTTTTATAGATGTAGTATTGAAATTGTTAAGCCTATTGAAGATGTTTACCTTGAAGAACTAACTGGTATTCGTGATATGAATAAGACTAAGGAAATTCATAAAGTGGATATTAAATTTGTTGATGGTATGGTTACTGATGTTGATAGAGAAAAAGCTAAAAAATTAGAAGAAGAATATAAAAAGAAAGGATAAATTATGATTACTTATTTTAAATTCAAAGATATGATTGATATTGCTTATCATAATAATAATGATTGTTTATATCTTTCTCTTTCTGATAATTATCTTCAAAATAACTCTCCTTTTAAAAATTCTAATGATTATCCTATAGATTATACAAAGCGTACCACTGATAATAAAGAAGACCTTGAAAATAATATTGTCAGTATTATTCTTAAGTTACATCCTAATGATATCTTTGGCTATAATTCTGGTTGTTATGTTGAACATTTTATTAGTAAATTTAATAAGAAAATTGGTATTAATGACTATGATTGGGATAGCTACTTAAGAGTTTTTAGAAAGGAACCGTTGCTTAAGTTTACTAAACTTATGATTGATAATAGTGATAATATCGGTGATGAGTATGATATTATTTCTGCTCTATATCTCATGTGTAAGAATCCTAACTTTGCTACATTGGCAGATGCAGGTTTTAAGTTTATTAATATGACAGGGGAGAATTAAAAATGTCTGAACGTATTTATAATTTTCAGGATATCCTTTATCTTAATTATTATACCGAAGAAGATAGTGAACATCACTTGATTGTTGATAATTTGGCTATTGATATGACTTGGGAGTATTCTCGTGAAAATGCTCCTTATGATTTGCTTGCGCCCCGCAAGTGTGGCAATTTAAGCGAAGCTGTTGAATTTTGTAACCGTGTAGACAATGTTGTTTATAGAGGTTATAAGTATAATCAAGATAGCTATGTTACTTTTACTACTGGCGTTACTTTTTTGAATTTTACGCAGACTGTTCAAGATGCCATTGATAATAAGAATGGTTGGACTATGAAGGCTCTGGCTAACTTGTTTGAGTCTCTTCCTTTGTCTAAATTTACTTCTCTTATTCAGGTTTATAGTGATGGATTTTTTCTTGATAGTACTTATGCTGTTATTTCTTGCTTATATACTTTGTGTAATGGTTTGAGCGTTCCTTTGGTTACTGAGAGTGGTTTTAAATTGGAAAAGTTTACTATTTCTTAAATGGTACTTTATGAGGTAAATATGAGAGGTAAACTTATTCATCCTTCTGATTGGTTTATTAGTAGATGTCCTAAGTGTGGATGCTATTTATATTACCCTTGTGCAAGTACAAGTAAAGGTTATCCTGAGTTTAATAAACATGGTTTTGGTGGTGTATGTGCTAATTGTTTTGAAAAAAGATTAATTGAAAATACTAAGGCTGTTAATTTTCCTACTGAATATAAACATCGCTTATGCGATGAACTGAATATAAACATCGCTTATGCGATGAACATGGATACCAACTTGTGAACTATAAGTATTATACTGTTGCTGGTACTATGAATAGAAATGAACTTGAACAGTTTATGAGTGAATTGGGGAATGAAAAGTATTGTAATGGGACTTTAATGAGTATTGATAATGAATTGAATATATTAGAATTATGTGATACTATTGATAATGACAACGCTATCAGTTCGTGTAGCATTGATAATGACAATAAAGAAAAAGACACTTCTGAAAAAGATATTTCTGCTCGTGATGATATTGAAAAAACCATGAAGAGTTTCTTTGGTAATATTTGGGATAATCTTTATCAAGATGAATAATCTTCCTATTGAATGAATTACAAGAAAGTTGTAAAGTTTGAGAACGAATTATTGTTTAACGATAATTTTGTCTGAGGGAAAACGTAGTATGGAATGTTATGGTACATTTAGTACATTTAATGGAATGTTTGGAACATTCTTGGAATATTTGGTACATTGGCCCTGACGTACCGAAGGCCAATTTTGGTCATTTTTCTATTCTGGTGCTCTTTTATGTAAGAAGAGGTAGCCACAAGCACAATCTTTTTTTAAAAAAATTTACAAAAAATTCATAATTTGTTCACAATCCAAACAAACCACCCCTAAATGTTCAAAAATTCACATTTTTACTTCAATGCCCAAAAAGTAACAATATGTAATAACTTCTTGACAACCTACCTCTCCTATGTTATAATACCCTCATGGTTGTATAAAGCTTCGTTAATGCTAACGTATTAATTTCGTTAATGCTAATGCATTATTGCCAACGACCTAAGCGTTAAGGACATACAAACTTTTATTTAATTTTTATTTAAACTTTTTATCTGTAAAAGTAAGTATGTCAAATAAACTTAAGGAAGGTAACAAGAAATGGAAAACAAGAAATATACAATTAAATATAGCAAGTCTAATCGACTTGAATACGCCAAGTCTAATCGACTTGAATACGCCAAGTCTAATCGACTTGAATACGCCAAGTCT
>USDL01000016.1 GCA_900553365.1 uncultured Clostridium sp. | reverse complement strand
CGAGGTAATATTTATGAATGACGGAAAAATAATATTAACCTCACCAGCAGATGAATTAAGGGAAAAGGAAAAAAGTTCAATAGATGAAATATTTAGGAGGTACTTTAAATGTTAGGAAAAGTAATGAAATATGATTTAAAATGGATTTGTAAGCCACTACTTGTATTCTATATATTAGGGCTTGCTTTTTCAGGAGCAGCAAGACTTTTGAGTAATATCCAAAACTCAATAGTGTTTACAGTTATAACACAAATATGCTATGGAGCAGCAATTTCAATGATGGCAAGCATTGTAATTAATTCACTTATGAGATGTTGGGTAAGATTTATACGAAATATTTATAAAGATGAATCTTATTTAACACATACATTACCAGTAAAAAATGAAACAATATTCTTATCAAAAGTATTATCAGGAATTATTCTTATGCTAATTTCATTTGCTATAATTTTTGCTTGCATTGTAATAGGATATGGAACAAAGGCAAATTTTGAATTTATAAAAAATGCATTAATGCCAATAGCAACAATGCTTGAAATGAAAACAGGAGTAATAATTGCAGTAATAGGTATAATACTAATTTTAGAATTTATATTCATGCTAATATGTGGATATTTAGGTATAATTTTAGGACATAAATCAAACAACAAAAGAATAATAAAATCAGTAATATATGGCATAGTTTTATTTATAGCAATGAGCATAACAACAGTTCTACTTCTATATATTACTGGGCTATTTAATAAAAACATAATGAATTTATTTAACACCGTAGAAGCACCAAATAGAGAAACTATGCAGCTTTTAATGGTAGGAGGCATAATTTTATACTTGATATATATTATAATTTATTATATAATTGGAAACAGCCAAATTAAAAAAGGTGTAAACGTTGAATAAAAGAAGGAATAAAAATGGGGTTAGAAATTAAAGATGTGTGCAAAAACTTTGGCACAAAAGAGGCGGTAAAACACTTGAATCTCTCTATAGATAAACCAGGAGTTTATGGACTTCTTGGAACAAATGGTGCAGGAAAAACAACCACAATAAGAATGATTTTAGGAATTATTAAAAAGACATCAGGAACTATCACTTGGAACGGAAAAGAAGTAAAAAGAGAAAATGTGAACTTTGGATATATGCCAGAAGAAAGAGGATTATATCCAAAAACAGAAATATTTAATCAACTAATGTATTTTGCCAAATTAAAAGGAATGAAAGTTAAAGAGGCGGCAGAAGCAATTGACTATTGGTTAAAAAGACTAGATATGGTAGAATACAAAAACATGCTTGCTGAAAAACTTTCAAAAGGAAATCAACAAAAAATTCAATTCATAATAGCAGTAATGAATAATCCAGAATTAATAGTGCTAGATGAGCCATTTAGCGGACTTGACCCAGTAAATACAGAAATGTTAAGCGAGGTTATGAAAGAGTTAATAGCACAAGGAAAATACATAATAATGTCAAGCCATCAAATGAATTCAATAGAAGAATTTTGCACAAATTTAACAATTCTAAATAGAGGAAACACAGTATTACAGGGAAATTTAGAAAAAATAAAACAAAGCTATCCATCAGAAAAACTTGAAGTAATAAGCAGTAAAAATATAGATGAATTATTGAAAGAACAAAATTTAGAAGTAATACAAAACACAGAAAATCATTATTTAATCAAAATAAAAACAGAAAATCAAGGTTATGACTTATTCAAAAAGTTGGCAGATAGCAATATTAATGTAACAAAATTCGAATTTAAAAAGCCTACTTTAAATGAAATATTCATAGAAAAGGTAGGTGCTATGTAACATGAAAAATTTAAAAACAGTAACAGCGTTCACAATAAGCGAAATGGTAAGAAGAAAATCATTTATAATATCAACATTGGTTATATTAATCATAATCGCATTGGCATTCAATATACCAAATATAATGAAAAAACTTGGAAATGATGGCTCTGGCGAAAAAGTGTTGATAATAGACCCAGAAAATCTTTTTGAAGGAATGGCAAGCAATCTAAACGAAGCAGGTTTAGGCTACGAATTCCAAACAACAACAGAAGAATTAAACTTAGAAGAAATTAAAGAAAAAATAAAAAATGATATAGATGCGTGTATCAAATTTTCAAAACAAGAAAATACAGTAAAAATGGAATACATAGTTGAAAGTGCTGCAGTAAATTATGGAGAAGTTCCACAAACATTAGTTGCAACATTTACAAATTTATACAGCAACTTGCAAGTAAAAAAATTAAACCTAAGCCCAGAAGAACTATCAAGCCTAGAACCTGAATTTGATGTAACACTTACAGAAACAGATGAAAATGCAGCAAAGGGTAATATATTTATAATGATGATGATATCAATAGTGTTATTCTACGCAGTGTTTTTCTGTGCAGGCCAAGTATCAACTGCAATAACAATTGAAAAAACATCTAAAATAATAGAAACACTAGTTACATCAACAGACAGCAAAACAATAGTACTTGGAAAAACATTAGGAATAGGAATTGTAGGATTAATACAAGTAATATTAATGATGATTGTTGCCATAATATCAGCAAAATTCTGCATGGACCCAGAAATATTAAGCTCAATATTTGATATATCAACAATTACTCCAACACTATTTATTATAACACTAATATACTTCTGCTTAGGATATGGACTATATTCACTATTCTTTGCATTAACAGGAGCAACTGTAAGCAAACCAGAGGATGTACAGTCAGCAAATGGACCAGTAAGCTTTGTGGCAGTAATTGGATTTTATTTAGCATATTTTTCAATGATGAATCCAAGTAGCAGTGTAAACAAATTAGCTGGAATAGTTCCAATATCATCACCATTCTGTATGCCACTTAGAGTAATGATGGGAACTGCAACAACTGGAGAAGTTATAACTTCAGTATTAGTATTAATAGCAACAACAGCACTTGTAGCAATGCTTGCAATAAAAGTATATTCATCAACAATACTAAACACAGGAGCAAGATTAAGCTTAAAAGATGCAATAAAAATGGCAAGGGAAAATAAGGAGTAAAATGAAAGGTTTCTTAAAAAAATATTTAAAATGGGTAATTTTATTTGTTTGTTTAATATGTTTTCTAGCTTTAGCTGAGGATGTATTCCACAAGGAAATAATGGAAGGCGATATAATAGGATATGAGTTGGTATCAAGGTTTTTAATAGGAGAAACTGCAACACCGGTTGCAAAAGTTATTACAGAGCTTGGGGGAGCAATTTTCTTGATAATTCTTACAATATTACTAGTAGTGTGCATAAAAGATAAACGAATAGGAATATCAATATGCACAAATTTAGCTATAGTTACTCTATTAAACCAAATATTAAAAAGAATTTTACAAAGACCACGTCCAACGGAATTTAGAATAATTGAGGAAAGCGGCTACAGCTTCCCATCTGGTCATTCAATGGTTAGCATGGCGTTTTATGGATATTTGATATATTTAACCTATAAATATATCAAAAATAAATACATAAAATGGGAATTAACGGTTTTATTAGGACTGCTTATAGGAACAATAGGAGTAAGTAGAATTTATTTAGGAGTACACTACACTAGTGATGTTATAGGTGGATTTCTAATATCAGTTTCATATTTAATAATATACATAATGGCTGTTAATAAATTCATAATGAAGGAAAATGATGGAAAAACCACTTTAAGAAAGAAAAGAGAACTTAAAGTAAAAACAAAAAAGATTGCAAATAGCTTTAAATATGCATGGCAAGGAATTATATCAGCATTCAAAACAGAAAGAAACATGAAAATACATGTAATAATAATGCTTCTAGTAATCCTTGCAGGAATAATTTTTAAAATAAACATATTTGAATGGATAATATGCATAATTTGCTTTATGGCAGTTATAGGAGGGGAACTAATAAATACCTCCATAGAAACAACAGTAGATATAGCAATGCCTGAAAGAAATGAAAAAGCAAAACTTGCAAAAGATGTAGCAGCAGGAGCTGTGTTAGTTTTAGCCATAGGCTCAGCAATAATAGGGTTGGTTATATTTGTGCCAAAAATCTGGAATATTATATAATTAATAAGTCATACTAGTAAAGATTTTAAACTAGGATGACTTTTTTAAAACAAAAACATGAAAAAAAGTTCATAATTACTTAATTTAATTGGTGGAATGGATACACCTACAAGTGGTATTACTAACACTTACAGTGCTTGAAAATGTTGAGTTAATAAAGGATGTTACTAAAAACGGAATAGACAGCAAAAAAGCTATTAAAGCTGTGGGACTAGAAGCACATATGAATAAGTTTCCAAATCAATTATCAGGTGGTGAGCAACAAAAAGTTTCTATAGCAAGAGCAATATCTAAAAACCCAAAACTATTACTATGTGATGAACCAACAGGTGCACTAGATTCTGCAACAGGTGTTGAAGTTTTAAAGCTTTTACGAAAACTAGGAATAATACTAAGCTTACCACTAGGCTACACTATGATAGACTACATCTTCAAATCAGCCCTAAGTGATGCTTACTTTTACTACTTTTTTGTAATATGCCTATCAATAGGCATAACTTTCAAAGTATATCCCATAGGTAGTAACATTTTAAGTAAGGTCTCAACTTTAGGCGAACGGGCACGGCTTTCAATTCTAGCAATTACTGGTTGTTTTAATCCACAAATTTTACTTAAATCTCTTTGAGAAAGATTAGATTTTTCTCTAGCATTAATTGTTGCCTGAATTAAATCAACTTCAAGCTGAATTGCAGATTCCTCCTCAGGTGTAAAATTCAAACTTTTTTCAATATCATTCCAAGTTACTTCTTTATTCATTTTCTTTATCCTCCTTTTTCATGTATTCTGCATATTATCACACAAATGCTTTATGTATGGTTCTCCGAGAGCAAGACCATTGGTTTGCAACAGTCTCATATAAGCAGTAATTTTTTCGAGTTTTATCCTACTATCTTTATTATTATGCTGATTCAAATAATTAATGTAGGTTAAAACTTCATTTTCATCTTTAGTATTTTGATAAAAAACAATTTTATACATATAGAACTCCTTCTATAGCACAATATAATGATAACATATTGGTTATCAAAAGTCAATACTATATTTGATTTAAAATTTAATTGATTTTCTTAAAGAAAAAAATATTAAGAAAATAAAAGCATAATTGGCAAATTGAAATTGCCAAGAATAATATAAAATGTTTGTAACATATTTTTAACAAAAAATCAATAAAAACCAAAATTCTTTTAATGGAAATTTAATGTTTATATATTAAATTATTATTATCAAAAATTTTTATTTAAAAAGTATTTTTAAGAAAATTTTGGGGTTTTGTGTTGACAAAAAATAGAAAATGGTATAAGATAAGGGGAGTAAGAAGAGAGAAACAAAGGAGAGAGTTTATGAGACGAACAGTAGCTGAAAGCCTTGGGGCTGTACACACACACACACACACTATGGTCACTAGAAAATGAAAGAGGCATAAGTTTTTATGCTTTATTAAAGTTGTATATAAGAGATGGGTAGTCCGTCTCTTTTTGCGTTTGGCTGGTGGAGTGCAGGCAATGAGTAAAAAAAGGAAGGGGAAATTAAAAGATGAGAAAAGAAGAAAAAGGTATAACTTTAGTAGCGTTAATAATTACAATAGTAGTAATGCTAATACTAGTGGCTGTAAGTGTGAATGTAATAGTAAATAGTGACTTAATAGGCCACGCAGAAAAAACAGGGGATGCATATCGTAATGCAATAGCAAAGGAAGAAGCGTATAATCCAAGCATAGGAAATGGGAAAACATTAGAAGATTATATGAAAGACGCAAAAATAGTAGAAGAGGTTCATGACTGGAAAGTAAATGGAGATAAATTTACATGTACATGTGATTTATGTAAAGAACATGCAAATGGAGATTCAAGCAATGGATTAACAGTAGAAATAGGGCAAGAAATAAAGTATAAAGCAGTAAGAGACACAGAAGGTGCAATAACAACAACAATAACAGCAGCAATGAGTGGACATACAGAAAACCAAACCATCAGTCTAACAGCAGAACCAACTTATGTAGTAATGGGAGTAGCAGATATAAATGAAAACGGAACAAATGAAACATTATTAATAACAACAGAAACACCAACAACAGAAACACTTACATTAAAAGGTGCAGCAGCATACAACAATGGACCAACAGAAATAAATAGAATGTGTAGAGAGTTATATGGAAAAGACGCAAGAGGCATGACAATAGAGGATGTAAATAATTGCTTAGGCTACACAAAGCCAAAAGGAATGTATTATGATAAAAGCGGAAACGAACAAACAGTAAATAATTTAACAACAAAATTAAGCAGTTTACCAATATGGAACGACATAAAAAATAACCATCAAACACCAGATGGAAGAAATACAGAGGCAGCACTAGGAGAATATCCATTAGATGGATATTCTTATCGTATTTCGTCAACAGAAGCAACAGAAGCAAGAAAAAATTTAATTCTAGCATCAGATACAGGATACTGGCTGGCTTCTCGTGGTGTCAATGCGTATGCTAATACCGGTTATGCTTGCTTTGGTCCAGGGGCTGTGTTCGAAGGCAGTGCGTACTCTTGTTGCACCACCTTCGCCTCTGGTGGCGTTGAGGTCGACGGTGAGTTGGGGCTTCGTTCTGTAGTTTCTCTAACATCTCAAATCCCAGAAGTTGGAGAGATTATAATCGAAACAGAGAATTAAAACCAAGCTAATAAAACGAGCTTGTCGAGCTTGTCAGAGCTTGTCAAGTATAGTGTGTAAATTTTTTCATTAATTGGATTTAGTGATACTAATAAGGTATTGCTAAATCCTTGTTTTATTTTCAATGTACTTTCTATAATTTAATAAATTTTAAAAATCTAAAAAGAACATTTTACTATTTTTATTGCTCTATATATGGAAAAAAGTTGTTAAATGTGATATAGTATAAAAGCAAAAAAAATAACTTAAACAGGGGGAAAATTTTGGAAAATTTAGTTTTGATAGATGGAAATAGTATATTAAATAGAGCTTTTTATGGAACTATGTCAACAAAACTTATGATGACTGAAGATGGGACATATACAAATGCAATATATGGGTTTTTGACTATAATGTTTAAAATAATTGAAGATTTGAAACCACAATACTTAGTAGTAACATTTGACTTAAAAGCTCCAACACATAGACATAAACTATACGAAGGATATAAAGCAAACAGAAAAGGTATGCCAAATGAACTTGCGTCTCAAATGCCAATATTAAAAGAAATCTTAAATGCAATGAACATAAAAGTTATAGAAAAAGAGGGCTACGAGGCAGATGATATAATAGGAACACTTGCAAAATGGGGACAAAAAAATAATCTTGAAGTAACAATTTTAACAGGAGATAGAGATAGTTTTCAATTAATTGATGAGCATATAAAAGTTAGAATTCCACACACAGTTCAAGGCAAAACTGAAACTGAAGACTATACAGTAGAAAAAATAAACGAAAAATATGGACTACCACCAAAAAGCTTAATAGAGGTAAAAGGCTTAGCAGGTGATAGCTCTGATAATATACCAGGAATACCAGGCGTTGGGGAGAAAACAGCGATAACATTAATTAAAAATTACAAAAATATTGAAGGCATATATAATCATGTAGACGAATTAAAAGGCAAATTGAAAGAAAAAGTTGAGCAAAATAAGGAGCTAGCTTTTTTATCAAGAACACTTGGAACGATAGATTTAAAAGCTCCAATAGATAAAAAACTAGATGATATGAAAATTGGAGAATGGGATAAATCTAAAATTACAGAAATGTTTACAAAACTAAAATTTAATAGATTTATAGAAAGATTTGAACTAGAAAAAACACAAGATGAAGAAACAAATATAGATATTGAAACTGAAGAAATAAACGAAAATCAGCTTAAAGAATATATTGAAGAAGTAAAAATGAGCAAAAAAATATATTATTATATTATAACAAAACCAGAAGTAGGAGCAGGCATATTAAACACAAAAATAGAAGGAATAACCGTATACTCTGAAAAGGAGAACAAAGCATATTTAATAAAACCACAAGACATAAAGGCTATCTTTGAAGATGAAGAAATTTTAAAAATAGGTTATAAGCAAAAGATAGATTATATTCTACTAAAACAAGAAGGCATAACACCTAAAAACCTTATGTTTGACATAGAAATAGCAGGGTATTTATTAAATTCAAATATAAGCAAATACACGATAGAATACCTTGCAGAAGAATATTTAAAAATAGACCTAGCAACATATCTAAAAAATGAAGAACCTCAAGAAAAGCAACTAACTTTGTTTGACACACCAGAAGAAACAAAAACTAGTAAAAAAGATTATATATATGCATATTTAATTAATAAGCTATACTACACATTAACAGAAAAAATGGAACAAACAGATACTTTGGAGCTATTCAATAAAATAGAAATGCCACTATCTGAAGTTTTAGCAGATATGCAATATCAAGGAATATATGTAGATAAAGAAGAACTATTAGAATTTGGAAAAGAATTAAAAAACAGGATAGAAGAACTAACAAAAGAAATATACGACCTAGCTGGAGAAGAATTTAATATAAATTCGCCAAAACAACTAGGAGAAATACTTTTTGAAAAGCTTGAATTACCAATGGGAAAAAAGAATAAAAAAGGTTATTCAACAGGGGTAGAAATATTAGAAAAACTAAAATTCACACACCCAATAATAGAAAAATTGCTAGAATATAGGCAAATAGGAAAGCTAAATTCAACCTATGTTGAAGGACTAATAACCTATATAAATAGCAATACTAAAAAAATACATTCAAGCTTTCACCAAACAGTAACAACAACAGGTAGAATAAGCTCAACAGAGCCAAATTTACAGAACATACCAACAAGAAATGAGCTTGGAAAGAACTTAAGAAAAGTATTCAAACCAGAGCCAGGAAACATATTTATAGATGCAGATTATTCTCAAATAGAATTAAGAGTACTTGCACATATATCAAATGACAAGCAAATGATAGAAGCTTTTAACCATAATGAAGATATACATTTGCAAGTTGCCTCAAAAGTATTTAATACACCAATAGAAGAGGTAACAAAAGAACAAAGAACAAAAGCAAAAGCTGTAAATTTTGGAATAGTATATGGAATTAGTGATTTTGGATTATCAGAACAATTAAAAATACCAAAAAAAGAAGCAAAACAATATATAGAGCAGTATTTGGAAAAATATCAAGGCATAAAAAACTTTATGGAAACAATAGTTGAAACTGCACAAAAAGATGGATATGTTGAAACATTATTTCATAGAAGAAGGTATGTGCCAGAAATAAATTCAAACAATTATATGGTAAGACAATTTGGGCATAGAATAGCCATGAATACTCCAATACAAGGAACAGCAGCTGATATAATGAAACTTGCAATGATAAATATATATAATGAATTTAACAAACAAAATTTAAAATCAAAAATAATCTTACAAGTACATGATGAACTATTAATAGAAACAGTACCAGATGAAAAAGATAAAGTAGAGCAAATTTTAAAACAAGAAATGGAAAATGTAATAAAATTAAATGTGCCATTAAAAATAGACATAGAAGAAGGCAAAAATTTATATGACGCTAAATAAAAGGAGAGTGTTTTTTATGAGTAAAATTTTAGTAACAGGAGGAGCAGGTTACATAGGTAGCCATACAGTAGTAGAATTATTAAATAAAGGAGAAGAAATAGTAATTGTAGATAATTTCTCAAATAGTTCGCCAGAAGTATTAAACAAGATAAAACAAATAACTAAAAAAGATTTTAAATTTTATGAAGTAGACTTACTAGATGAAGAAAAATTAGAGCAGATTTTTAAAGAAAACGAGATAGAATCTGTAATTCATTTTGCAGGATTAAAAGCAGTTGGAGAATCTGTTCAAAAGCCAATAGAATACTATCATAACAACATTACAGGAACACTTATATTATTAAAATTAATGAAAAAATATGGATGTTCAAAAATGGTATTTAGCTCATCAGCAACAGTATATGGAAATCCTAAAGAATTACCAATAAAAGAAGATTTTCCACTATCAACAACAAATCCTTATGGAAGTACAAAGCTAATGATAGAGCAAATTTTGCAAGATGTAGCAGTTGCAGATAAAAA
This sequence comes from uncultured Clostridium sp., assembly GCA_900553365.1. Lineage (GTDB taxonomy): Bacteria > Bacillota > Clostridia > TANB77 > CAG-508 > UMGS1781. The sequence goes on along the minus strand of USDL01000016.1, from coordinate 17,980 downwards.
CTTTAGTGTAGCAATATTAAGATATTTTAACCCAATAGGAGCTCATGAAAGTGGTTTAATAGGTGAAGTTCCAAATGGAATACCAAATAATATTATGCCATATATAATGAGAGTTGCAAAAGGAAAATATGAGAAGCTAACAATATTTGGAGATGATTACCCAACTAAAGATGGAACAGGAATAAGAGATTATATCCATGTTGTAGACTTAAGTAAAGGACATCTAAAAGCATTAGACAAAATAAGAAAAGAAACTGGAGTAAAAATATATAATCTTGGAACAGGTAATGGCTACTCAGTATTAGAATTAGTAAAAACATTTGAAAAAGTAAATAATGTAAAAGTAAACTATGTAATAGGAGCAAGAAGAGCAGGGGATATACCAGCATGTTATGCAGACGCAAGCAAAGCTGAAAAAGAACTAGGCTGGAAAGCAGAAAAAGGCATAGAAGAGATGTGCAAAGATGGATGGAATTTTATTAATAATAATGAATAGATAAAAAAACGGCTATTATAGCCGTTTTAAGGAGATATAATATGAAAAGAGTTTTACTAGGAATGAGTGGTGGCGTTGATAGCAGTGTTGCTGCAATTATTTTACTTGAGCAGGGATATGAAGTTATTGGTGCTACCATGAAATTATGGGATCCAGAAGATGAAAACGAACAAAGCAAATGTTGCGGAGATGACAATATATTAGACGCAAAAAGAGTATGCGAAAAATTGGGAATACCACACTATACTTTAAATTTAAAAAAGGAATTTCAAAAATGTGTTATAGATAATTTCATTGAAGAATATTCTAAGGCAATAACACCAAACCCATGTATAGAATGTAACAAATTTCTAAAGTTCAATTACTTTTTTAGAAAAGCTATGGAATTAGAATGTGACTATATAGCAACAGGACATTATGCAAAAACCGAATATAGCGAAAAATATAATCAATATGTATTAAAAAAATCAAATGCAGGAAAAAAAGACCAAAGCTATGTGTTATACAACATTCCAAGAGAAATAATAGATAAAGTTTTATTCCCATTAGGAAAGTTTGAAAATAAAGAACAAATACGTGAAATTGCAAAAGAACATGACTTGCTAACTGCTAAGAAGCCAGATAGCCAAGAAATATGCTTTATTCCTGATGACGATTATGCAGGTTTTTTATTAAGAAGCGGCAAAGTTGAATCAAAACCAGGTCAAATTGTAAATAAAGAAGGCAAAGTATTAGGCACACATAAAGGATTAATACATTATACAATAGGCCAAAGAAAAGGCCTAGGCATATCTAATGAAACACCATTATATGTAATAGATTTAGATACAAATAACAATAGACTTATAGTTGGAGAAGAAAAAGATATATACTCTAAAGAGCTATATGCAAAAGACCTAAATTATACAGTGAAGATAGATAAAACTAACCCAATAGAAGTTAAAGCAAAAATAAGATATGCTGCAAAAGAAGCAGAAGCAATACTATACCCAGAAAAGGAAGGCATTGCAAAGCTTGAATTTGCTGAGCCTCAAAGAGCAATTACAAGAGGACAATCAGTAGTATTCTACATTGATGATGTTGTAATAGGTGGAGGGAAGATTATTTGACATAAATTTGAAAAATCATAAATATAATGTTTTAGGTGATATTTATGATAATATATGTTAAACAATTCGAAAAAGCTAAATTCATATATAAACTATTTGCTATATTCAAAAAAGAACAAATAGATGGCAAAACCTTAATATACATACCAATAAATAATAAAAGTAGACCAAGAAATGCAAAAAGAATTTTGGAAAAACTAGGTAAATACTTCTATATTAACAACATAAAAAACATAGTTTTAGAAGAAAAACTAATGCAAAACGAGGAAGCTAAAAATATATTATATAGCTACAACATTAATATTTTAGATGGTACAAAGCTATCAAAACTCATGATATACAACACAGTACAAAAAATATATCAATACAAAAAAAGCAAAATAGAAACTGGAGAAATTACAATACTAACAAACGAAAATAACGAAATAAATTTACAAAACATAAATATACTAGCCAAAAATGCAAAAAGAATAAACATAATAACAAATAACACAAGAAAATTTAAGAAAATAGTAGATTATTTATATGAAGAATTAGGTATACTAATAAAACTATCTAGCAATATGAAAAGCAACATAAACAGTACAGATATAATAATAAATATGGACTTTACTGAAGAAGCATTAAACAAAATAAATATACCAAATAAAGCAATAATTATAAACATACCTAAAAATATAAACATAAAGTCAAAAAAATTCTTAGGTGTAAATATTAAAAATTGGGAAATAGAAATTCCAAGTCAATACAAAATGGAAGGATTTGACAGCAAGATAGTATATGAAGCAAAACTATATCAAAAACCTATAATAAAGGCTTTTGAACAAATAGAAAAAGACAAAATAAAAATAAAGAATTTCATAGGAATAAATGGAGAAATAAACAAAAAAGAATTTAGCTAGATTTTATCATTTAATACTTGACAAAATGTATTTTGTAGAGTAAGATTAAGAAACTACAATTATATATTAAATTATAAAAGGGGTAATGAAAGATGGAAGAAAAAGAAGTTTTATTAACACAAGAAGGATATGACAACCTAGAAAAACAATTAGAATATTTAAAAACAGAAAAGAGGGCTGAAATTTCAGAACGTATTAAAGTAGCATTAGGATTTGGAGATTTGTCAGAGAACTCAGAATATGATGAAGCCAAAAATGCTCAAGCAGAAAACGAAATAAAAATTGTAGATTTAGAAAATAAATTAAGATATGCAAAAATAATAGATGAATCAGAAATAGATACAAAAACAGTACAAGTAGGAAACACTGTAAAAATATTAGATATTGAATTTAATGAAGAACTTGAATACACAATAGTTGGTTCAACAGAAGTAGATTTAGCAAAAAATAGAATATCAAATGTATCACCAATCGGAGCAGCTTTAATAGGTGCAAAAAAAGGTCAAACAGTAGAAGCAAATACACCAGGTGGTATAGCAAAATACAAAGTTTTAGATATAAAAAAGGCATAATATATATAAAAAATAAGAAAAAAATCAAAAATTAACATAATTTTACCATTTTATGTAGACAAAACCAAAAAAACGTAGTATAATTAAAATTGTCGGGATTCGACTAGTCTAAAAGTCTATAATAAAACTGCTTTTTAGACGAAAAAAAGGAGGAAATAAAATTGGTTACAAATTATTCACAAAACAACTATATTATGCTAGTTGGTAAAGTTACAAGTGAGAAAAAATTCAGTCATGAGATTTACGGAGAAAGCTTTTTTAACTTTAATTTAGAAATACCACGTTTAAGTGGAATATCAGATATTATACCAATAACAATATCTGAAAGATTAATTGCAAATTTTGATTTAAGTATAGGAAAACAAGTTGTAATTGAAGGACAATTTAGATCATACAACTCTTATGAAGACACAAAGAGTAGATTAATATTAACAGTTTTTGCAAAAGAAATAAGAGAAAGAGGAGAAGAAGAAGAAATAAAAGTTCCTAACGAAGTTCAACTTGTAGGACATATCTGTAGAAAACCAATATATAGAAAAACACCATTTGGTAGAGAAATAGCAGATATATTAGTAGCAGTAAATAGAGCATATAATAAATCTGATTACATACCATGTATTACATGGGGAAGAAACGCAAGATTTTGCGAAGACATGCCAATAGGAACAGAATTAAAATTAGTAGGAAGAGTTCAATCAAGACCATATGAAAAGAAACATGAAGACGGAACAGTTGAAGCCAGAACAGCTTATGAAGTATCTATTAGCAGTTTAGAATTTGTAAATAAAGATGAAGAACAAAACAAATCAGATGAAAATATAGTAGCAGAAGAAGCAATGTAAAGGAGAATAATAAATGGATTATTTGTATATATTGCAACAAGCACTTGTTGGAATAATTACAATATTTTGGTTATATAACATAGCTATAAGTGTTTGTTCACTAATAAAATTCAAAGAAAAGCCATTATTAATAAATAAAGAACATAAATTTATGGCAATAATTCCTGCACATAATGAGGAAAAAGTAATAAAAAACTTAATAGAAAGTTTAAAAGAACAAAACTATCCTAAAGATAAGCTCGACATATACGTAATAGCAGATAACTGCACAGATAATACAGCCCCAATAGCTAAAAATGCAGGTGCTATTGTGTATGAAAGAACAGATCCAGAGCACAAAACAAAAGGATATGCAATGCAATGGTTCTTTAAAAAAATGCAAGAACAAAATGCTGATTACGACGCACTTTGTGTATTTGACGCAGACAACATTGTAGATAAAGAATTTATGAAAGCAATGAATAAAAAGCTATGCCAAGGTGAAGAAGTAGTACAAGGCTATAGAGATATAAAAAATCCATCAGATACATGGGTAACAGCAGGTTATGCATTATTTTACTGGACAATGCACAGATTCTATCATTTAGCAAGATATAATGTAGGTTTATCACCATTATTAAATGGAACAGGCTTCATGGTAAAATATGATTTAATAAAACAAGAAGGCTGGAACACAAAAACCTTAACAGAGGATATAGAATATTCTTTAATAAATATATCAAAAGGTAGAGCTTTAGGTTGGGCAACAGATGCAATAGTTTATGATGAACAACCACTAGGATTTAAACAATCTTGGACACAAAGAACAAGATGGTCAGTAGGGCACATCCAATGCTTTAAATATTACTTAAAAGATTTAGCAGCAGGAGTTGTAAGAAACAGAAAAGTAATGAATGTTGACGGTTTACTATACCTTATGGGTATGCCAATATTAATAGTAACATTATCAATATTAGTTATAAATTTAATAATATATATTGGTGACGGAATGACTTTAATGGGCTTAATTTGGAATTATGCAAAATATTTAATTGCAACATTTATTATGCCACCACTTACTGCAATATTTACATTAATGCTAGATAAAAGACCAATAAAACCAATGCTTAAAGGAATACTATGTTATCCACTATTCTTAGGCTCATGGATAGCAATAAATATTAAAGCATTAATAAAACCAAATACAAAATGGGAAAAAATAGAACATGTAAGGGATATTAAGCTAAAACAAAATTAAAAATAGAACAAATATTACAATTTTATTACAAATTGCAAAAAATATTGCAATTTGTAATTTTTATTATAGCAAAAAACTTAAAAAAATTATTCAAATAAACTTGCTATTTTTTCCATAATATTGTATGATATTATAAGTAAAAAAAGTAATATGTTGGAGGTATAAAATGAAAAAAACAATTGCAATAGTATTAGTAATTTTATGTTTGTTATCAATAAATACAGTCTTTGCAACAGAAACAAATAAGCTTGAGAACAATAACCAAAACGAGGTTACAGAAATTAAAGACAAAATGAAATTAAAAGAGGAAAAATACACTGAAAAATATGGCTCTGATGCTTATTGGTTTGCAGGATACATAATCGAAGAAATTGTACAACCATACAGTATACCATTATGCTTTGTAGGTATTGCAATAGGCTTAGTATTCCAATATGTAATGGGAACAAGAAGACTAGATTATAAACACAGAGGTTTTGGAACCGTAATAGTATTTGTGACAATATTAGTAATTTGTCAAATTCTACCTTTTATTTATGCACTTGTAGTAACAGGTTGGAGGGGTTAAACGTATGAAAATCTTATTTGCAGTAAATAATGATAATGTTTCAGAGGCGATTGTAAAGAAATATCAAAAAGAATATAAAGAGATATTATCTTACAAAAACGTATATTATTTTAATGCAATATATAGAGAGTTACAAAAGGATAAAAGCTACAGCAGAGTAGTAATAAGTGAAGATTTAGAACCATTTGCAAATAATAATTATGCTTCAATAGATAAGTTTTTATTTGAAAAATACAGCAAAATATGTGAAGAAATAAAAAACTCAATTAATGGTTCAATAGATATAATCTTGATTTGTGCTGACAGAAGAAAAAAAACAGATGATATGATAATAAAAATGTACAAAAATGAAATATATAACGCCATAATAGGTCAAGATAGAAGCATAGATGAAGTATGCAGATTAATTAATCAACCAAGAGATAAAGAAGCTGCAAAAATATACTATAACATACATGAAAGTGAACTAGGAGACAGCGATAGCGAAAATAGCGTTAGCGAAGCAGAGGTTGAAAACATTAGAGCACACTATGCAAGACTTGGAAAAAATGAAGATAAGTATGTTGAAAGCTTTAACAATATAGTAGCACAATATACTGATACTCAATTAAAAATTATCATCAAATACTTACCTATGAATGTAAAAGCGGTTTTAGAAGAAAGATCTCCTAAGTATCAACAATTAGTAACTACTTCAGCATTAACTGATTTTGATTCTAGAAGAAAAACAGAAAGCTACAAAGAAAAATTAAAAAAAATAGACGAAAAAGAAAATGACGAAGATAATTTTGTAGAACAATTAATAAAACCGAAAAATATAAGAAATGTTGTTATACCTGAAAATATTACAACAAGAAATGTTCAAAAGGTTGTAGTTCCTAATGTTAAAACTCCAAATATTGAACCTAATAATATAATAATAGATGATAGACTTCAAGAAGAAAATAAGCCAATAAATATTCCAGAAGAAACAATAGAACTACCTGAGAGTAATGAAGAAAAAGAAGAAGAAACAACAATTGAGCAAGAAGAACAAATAGAACAACCAAAAAGAGGAAGAGGTAGACCAAGAAAAAATACACAACCAGAAGTTGAAAAGCCAAAAAGAGGTAGAGGCAGACCTAAAAAACAAGTTGAAGTTGAAAAAGAAACAAATATACAGCCAGAACCAGAAAATGATGAACAAGAAGAAATAGACTTATTCAATATGGATGATAATACTCCAAAGCAAGAGGAAAGCAAGCCAGAAGAAGTAGACTTGTTTAATATGGATGATACTCCAAAACAAGAAAACAATAATGAAATAGACTTATTTGATTTAGAAGATAGCAAAGATGATAATGAAGAAGTAGACTTATTCAATATAAACGAGGAAGAAGATAAAACACCTAAACCAAGCAGTGAAATTGATTTATCATATAGCAAGAATGAGGAAAAAAGCAGAAACGAAGATGTAAACCTATATAATAATAACAATTATATGACAAAAACAAACAATACAAACTCAAACTTTAACCACGTTCTTACAGCAGATAAAAAAATAGTTGCCTTTGTAGGAACAACTAAAAATGGAACATCATTTGTAGTAAATAATACAGCCGAGCTATTAGCTTCAATGGGAATAGAAACTGCAATATTAGATATGACAAAATCAAAAAATGCTTATTACATTTATACTGATGATAAAGAAAGCCTACGCGAAACTGCTAGAAATTGTATGCAAAACCTTCAAAACGGTATTGCAAAAGGAATTGAAGCAAAAAGAAACTTAACCATATATACAGAAATGCCAGGAGAAGAAGCTACCTATAATATTGAAAAAATACTAACAACATTAGTTCAAAGATATTCAGCAATATTAATAGATACAGACTTTGATACAAACCCTGAAATATTTGCAAGAGTACAGGAAATATACTTAGTGCAAACAATGGATGTATTAACAATTCAACCATTAACAGCATTTTTGAGAAATCTAAAATCAAAAGAAGTATTAAAACCAGAAAAACTAAAAATAGTAATAAACAAATCAGAAAAGGTAAGAAGTTTGAGTGTAAAAACATTAATAGGAGGAATGTCATGTTACAACTCACCAAGTATGACATACATGACAGAACTATTCAACAAAGATAATATTACATTTTGTGAAATTCCATTTGAAGTGCAAAACTATGTTAAATACCTAGACTCTCTTGTAAATTGTTCGATAAGCCTAAATGGCTATACAAAACAATTTATGATAGCACTTAAGAATTTAGCAAGCTTGGTATACCCATTAGTAGGAAAACAAACTTATGATAGCAAAACACCAATGGGAGTAGATCCTTTTTCAAATCAAATAAACAGTACTTTAAGTAAAATGAAAGAAAAATACTAAAAAGAGGTGAAGAAATTGACAACAGGATTATTAATAGTTATAGTTGTACTTGTTATACTCGTTATTTGCTTAATAATATATAATTTATCAATATATAGAAAGGTCAGAGGTCTAAATAATACCAACGATAAAATAGCAAATTTAAGGGTATTGCAAGACTTTATGGATACAATAGGAAAAGACGCCTCTGCTGAAGACAAAATAAAAATAATAAATGATATTCTTATTGAAAAATACAAAATAAAATATTCAAGTATAGTAGTGTTTAATGGAGCAGAATATATGCTAAAAGCTTCAAATGTTGAAGAAAGATTTTGGGATGCAATGACTAATTTACATACAGATCCACTATTTAAAGATAGCATAACAAATGCAATGCCTAAATATGTTACTGTAAATAAGGAAAATGAAAGACTAAGCTACCAAAAAGCAGATATGGCAAGAGCAAAATCGGCAATGTTTTTTCCTCTATATATTGATAATATTTATATAGGATATTGGATTATAGAAAGTGATGTAGCACACGCATTTGACGGAATGGATACGGGAATATTAGAAGTAATAAGAGAAAATATCATTTCAGTTTTAAAAACAATATCATATCAAAACACAATAGAAAATATATATAGAGTAGATAAGTTCACAGGGCTAAATTCAGCAGAATATTTATACGGCAAAGGAAAAAGAACAGTTGATAGATATGCAACAAGTACAATATGTATGTTCTCGATAAATAACATTGAAGAAATTAACGAAACCTATGGAAGAAAAATAGGAACAGCCCTGATTGTGCAGGTAGCAAATACAGTAAAAGCAGATATATCTTCAGAATATGTATTTGTTAGATATATGGGACCTAAATTTGCTATTGCATTTTCCGGAACAGAAATAAATGAAACAATAGAATTTGTTTCAAAAATTAAACAAAGTATTGAAAGCATAAAACTTGTAACAAACAAAAAACATGGTAAAAACCCCATAGAAGCACAACCTATAACTAACTTTGTATTAGGCACATATTACAAAGGAACCGGTATTGAGGAAGTAACCAAAAAGCTAGAAGAATATTTAGACAACAGCGGCACAGCTGAAAGCGAAATTAATTGTATTTAGGAGGTAATAATATGGCAAGTGATAAAACAATGAATTTTAAAGTTGAAAAGGACAAAAATTTAAAAACAAAGGAAATCTTAAAAGAAGTATATCAAGCACTTGAAGAAAAGGGATATAATCCAATAAACCAAATTGTAGGATATATACTATCGGGAGATCCAACATATATAACTAGCTATAAAGAGGCAAGAAATATAATAAGAATGATAGAAAGAGACGAACTTCTTGAAAACATGGTAAAAAGTTATATAGGAATAGATGAGTAATGAGAGTATTAGGAATAGATTATGGCGATTCAAGAGTTGGTACAGCAATAACAGATGAACTAGGTATTACTGCTCAAGGCTTAGAAACTATCTTAAATGATGGAAAAGACAAAAAGGTATTAGCAAGACTAGAAGAAATTATAAATAAATATCAAGTTTCTATAATTGTTATTGGCATGCCAATAAATATGGATGGTTCAAAAACTGAAAGAGCTCAAAAAACTGAAGGCTTTATTCATAAATTAAAATGCAAATTTAATAAAATACCAATAAAAGCAGTAGACGAAAGACTTACAACAGTACAAGCACATAGAACCATGAACGAGCTGGGAATTAAGTCAAAAAACAAAAAAAATATTGTAGACACAATCTCAGCAGTATACATATTAGAAACGTATATTAATAATGAAAAAAATAATAAATAACCCCTACAAATTATACATGTAGGGGAAATATAATTTATACTAAAATGGAGGATTAATGATATTATACCCAAAACTATATTTAACAAATGTAAAAGAAATAACAATAGAAATATTAAAAAAACATAATATTAAAGGGCTAATTTTAGACATTGATAACACTTTAATAGACTTTGATAAAAACTTGCTAGAAGGCTGCATTGAGTGGTGTGAGAATTTAAAAAAACAAGGAATAAAAATGTTCATACTTTCTAACACAAATAAAGTACATAAAGTAAAAAAAGTTGCGGAAACTTTAAATTTGGAGTATTTATATTTTGCACATAAACCAAGTAAAAACGGCTTTAAAAAAGTTATGAAAATTTTGAATCTAAAACCTGAAAATATTGCAGTTGTTGGAGACCAGGTTTTCACTGATGTATTTGGAGGAAACAGATGCAAAATGTTTACAATACTTACAAAACCAATAGATACAAGGGATATATGGCTCACACGATTAAAAAGACCTTGGGAAAAAATTGTAATAAATAAATATTTAAGAAAGGAAAATAAAAATGAATATATGGCATGATATTAAAGAAAACAGAATAAAAAAAGATGATTTTATATCAGTAATTGAAATAACAAAAGGTGGAAAAAATAAATACGAATTAGATAAAGAAACAGGAATGTTAAGATTAGATAGAGTTTTATATACTGCAACACACTATCCAGCAAACTATGGATTTATACCAAGAACTTATGCAGATGATCAAGATCCATTAGATGTTTTAGTTCTATGTCAAGAAAACATCGATCCATTAACACTAGTAGAATGTTATCCTATAGGTGTATTAATAATGATAGACTCAGAACAAAGAGATGAAAAGATAATAGCAGTAGCAAAAAAAGATCCATTTTTAAATGAATATAATAACATAGAAGAAATACCAAACCATATTTCAAGCGAAATAAAGCATTTCTTTGAAGTATATAAACAACTAGAACATAAAGAAACAGTAGTAGAGGAGATACTAGGCAGAGAAGAAGCAGAAAAAATAATACAAAAGAGTATTGAAAATTACAAAGCTAAATTTGAAAGTTAAAAGGATACAAAGAAAGGAATGGTAGTATATGATAGAGGAAATCATATTTACAGTTGTTGCTTTTGTACTCTTTGTATATATTTTATTATTGAAAATGATAAAAAAGAACGACACAACATATCTAACAATATTAGGAATACAGGCATTAGGAATATTACTAAATTTGCTTAAGATATATTTCAATATTTTAGAACGGAACATTAACCACAGTAATACTATATATACTATGCATAATTATACCAATAGCTGTATTTTTGCTAGAAGCCAAAAACATTAATGTATCAGAAATACTAAGAGTAGTAATGGCACAAAGCTATTTATGGCTTGGCAAAGCAAAAAAAGCGAAAAAGGTATTAATTGATTTAGTAAGTAAATATCCAAACAGCTATATTGGGCATAAAATGCTAGCAAACCTATATGAAAAAGAAGGCGGAATGAGAAAAGCCATAGATGAGTATGTTCAAGTGCTAGATATAAAAAAGAATGACTATGATTCATATTACAAAATATCAGTACTACTAAATGATTTAGGAAAAAAAGATGAAGCAACAGACATGCTTAAAACTTTGCTAAAAAATAGACCACAGATGTATGAAGCCTCAAAAATATTGCGGAGACATATATTTAGAAAAAAAAGAATTTAAAAATGCAATAGAAGTATTTACAAATGCAGTAAAATATAAACCAGAAAATTATGATTTATATTATAGCTTAGGCGTTTGCTATGCAAGAATAAATGATTTTGACATTGCTAGAAAATGCTTCCAAAAAACTGTAGAAATAAATGAAGATATGTATTTGGCATATTATAGATTAGGACAAATTGCTTTACTATATAGAGATTTTGAGAGTGCAGAAGAAAACTTCTCAAAAAGCTTGTATAATGAAAAAGAAGCAAAATCATATTTAGAACTTGCAAAAATACATACAATAAAAAATCAAAAAGAAAAAGCTATACTAGATGTAAACAATGCAATTAAGGTAAATTCAAAATATTACGAAATAGCAAGAAAAGAACCAATACTATTTCCAATTAGAGATTTCATTGAAAAGCCTGATGGCAAAACTCAAATGGAATTTAATGAAACAGAGCAAGAACTAGAAATAGAAGAATATCTAAACGACACATATAACCTAACAAAAGCACTAAATAGACGAAAAGAAAACAAAAACGGAATATCAAAAACAAAATAAGAATAAATTTAAAGTAACAAATGACTATAGGAGGAAATATATATGCAAATATATCAAGCAATAATATTAGGAATAGTACAGGGATTAACAGAATTTTTACCAATATCAAGCTCTGCACATTTAAACCTATTCCCATGGCTATTAGGTTGGGAAAAAATACCAGATTCATTTGATGTTGCCCTACACATAGGAACACTACTTGCAATAATAATATTCTTTTTTAAAGATTGGGTAAATTTAATTGTTGGAGGATATAATCAAGTTGTAAAAAAGAAAAAAACAACAGAAGGAAAAATCTTTTGGATGCTTGTTTTATCAACAATTCCCGCAGGCATTTTAAGCTTAGTTTTAAGCAAAATTTCAGAAAATTTATTTGAAAAAAGTTTAAATTTTGAAATGATAGTAATAGCAATTACATTAATTGTAATGGGAGTAATTCTGTATATAGTTGATAAAAAATCAAAATCAAATATTAAATATGAAAAAATTAATTTAAAAGAATCAATGCTAATAGGAATGTCACAAGGCTTAGCAGCAGCATTTCCAGGAGTTTCACGTTCAGGAATAACAATGACAGTTGCAAGAGCATTGGGGATAGATAGAGAAAGTGCAGCAAGATATTCCTTCCTTCTTGCAACACCGATAACAGCAGCAGCAGTAATATTTGAATTTAAAAATTTTGACCTAGGAAGTATATCTTTCTGGTTAGGAATATTAACAAGTTTTATTGTAGGAATATTAATAATAAAATTCTTAATGGAATACCTAAAAAAGGGAAGCTTCAAAGGCTTTGCAGTATACAGGATTATAGTTGGAATTATTGTTATAGGATTTGCTATTGCAAAACTAACAATGTAACAAAATTGTAACAAAACTGAAACAAAAGTGTAATAAAAATATACGAAAAATCTATTGTACTTTTATGCAAAAAAATGTATAATAATAAAAGAAGATTTAATCACATACGATAAAGAGGAGGGGAGTTTACAATGCTATTCTTTAACAAACAAAAACGAGGCATAGTAAACGTAAAAATGATAATAACAGAAGAAAAAATTTTATCTAATATAGATAAAGTTAAGAAATTAATAAATCCTAATAGTAAAAAACAAATTGTGCAATTAGAGGAAGATGCTTTTTTCAAGGATTTAATTGATTCAATAAAAGTTTATTTAATTGAATACCCAAACAAAAAGAACTTCCCAGCAAGTGTATACAAAGGAGCACATGAATTAGTAGAATATGCAACAAATGAATTTGAAGACAATACAAAACAAATAGAAGTATTAATAAGACAAAGAGAAAACAACATAAATGTTGCAAATGATTTAAAACTAGTTTTAGAAGCTGTTCAAAATAAAGATAAAGAATGGAAAAATAAAGTAAAAGAAATATCAGAAAAGGTATCAGAAGACATAACAGAAGCATTAATAATAATAGGAAAAACAAAAAATAAAATTCCAGATAACTATGAAGACGCTGTTAAATTAGTAAATGCTAGAATAAACAACCTAGAAACAAATTTACATATAGAAATCGATATGGAAAGAATAGAAGATAGATCAAAAGCATTAAGCTATATTGGAATTGAAATTGCAGAAGCATTAAGAGGAATACCAACACCTGTATTTAAACCAGAAGAAGAAAAACAAGAAGAAGTTAAGGAAGAAGTTAAACAACCTGAAGAGCTTGCTGAATACATAGAAGAAACAAGATTTGAGATAAAACCATCACTATGGGAAAGAATAAAACAAAGTAAAGTTGTACAAGCAATAAAACGTTTAACAAGAATAAGAATAGTTCTAGATGTACCAGCACTTCCAGAAGGTAGAGATAAATAATTTAAAAGAGAGGCACGGTGCTCAAAGTGCCTCTCTTTTGTACTAACATAAAGCAAGAAAGGAATATAAATATGAAAATTGTAGAACCAAGAATTGAAATTGAAAAGGTAGATTATAAAAAAATTATGCAAAACCTAGAAAGAGCATGCAGAACATGTTACCGTTCTGAAGATAAAATAACAGACGAAAGCTATAAAACACTTCTTAAAAATTGTATAAATAGAGGACATGAATCAATATTAGAACATGAAAAAATAACAATAAGAATGATATGCGATGTTGGAGTTTATAAGGACTTAACAAGACACAGAATAGCATCATTTTCTATTGAAAGCACAAGATATTGTAACTACGGAAAAGATAAATTTGATAATCAAATAAAATTTATAAACCCTGTAAACATTGAAAAAAACACAGAACTATATAATGAATGGGAAAGATGCTGCGAAGAAATAGAAAATCATTACATGAAAATGACTCAAATGGGAGCAACACCAGACCAAATGAGAATGATTTTACCTCACTCAACTGCTGCATTAGTAACAATGACAGCAAATATAAGAGAATGGAAACACATTTTAGCATTAAGATGTACAAATCATGCACATCCAGCAGTTGAACAAGTAATGATACCACTATTAATTCATTTTAAAGAAAAAATGCCAGAAATATTTGACAGTGTTGAATATGATGAAAACTTTGATAAATCTAAATATGCTAAAATAGTGGAAATAGATGACTAACATAGAATTTACAATATTAATTCATTATGATATAATATATAAAGGAGATGAATTTTATGTTTAGAAGTAGATATAGCAATGTATTAACAGTAGTTCTAATTATAGCAATTATAGCAATAATTGTTATAGGAATCTTTATAGGAATAAAAGTATACAAAAACTATGAAGACGATAAAGAAAAAAGAAAAGTAATTGCAGAATTATATGAGGGAAATGATAATACAACTAAAAACGATACAAATGATAACAACACAGTAGACGAAAATATAACAGAAATACAACCCATTGAAGGAGGAAACAATACAACCCAAGACAATACACAAGCAGGTGGTAATTCTTCAAGACCAAAAACAAAATTCTACAAAAACTATGCGGTAGTTGGCTCAATTAAAATAGAAAAAACAAAGATAGAATACCCAATAGTACTAGATGTATCACCAGGAGCATTGGAGGTAGCTGTTGGAGTAATGTATCCAAGTAATCCAAAATTAAACGAACAAGGAAACACAGTTATAATTGGGCATAATTATAGAAACGGAAAGTTTTTCTCAAATAATAAAAAACTAGAAGTTGGAGATAAAGTAAAAATAACAGATTTAACAGGAAGAACATTAACATATTCAATATATGAAATTTCAACATTACCTGAAACTGATACAGAATATATAACAAGAGATAGAGGAAACAATACAGAAATATCTCTATCAACTTGTACAGATGATGGTAAAGATAGGCTTGTAATACTTGCAAGAGCAGAATAAATAATATTTTAAACTACAAATTGTTAGGTTATGAATTTAACAATTTGTAGCTATTTTTTGCACAAAAAAAGTAAACATAATTTTTTTATAAATAAACAGCTAAATTATACTAAAAACAGAAACAATTTACATAAAAACCTTTACAAATCTTTTAAATTGAGATATAATATTAATCGTTGATTTACAATATAATGTAATAATGAAAACAAAAAAATAGGGGGATTATAATGAAAACTTCAAAACTTAAAATTCTTTTAATGATAGTAATTATAGGAATACTAACAGTAGGAATGCCTATTATTGCTTACGGAACAAATGAAAATGCTGTTGTAGTAAAACAGTCAGAAAGTGAGTACATAATTTATTTAAAAGGGTACTTAGATAAAGAATTCAAATTTGCTTTTTCAGACAACAAAGAAGCAAACGAGGAAAGCTTAACATATACAAACTCTGCAAAAGACACAGCTGATGGAGAAAACAACATAGCATATAGCAACACTGAATTAGCAGCTAAAAAGTATATGTTTGTAAAAACAGATGCAAAGACTGAAATATTTGAAATTGATGTTAATGATAACATAACAAAAGCAGAGCTAGAAAACCTTAACACAGTATCAAAAAATATTCCAATCAAACTAGAACAAGAACAAATTGTAAACGAAGTAAATGAAAATGGAACAAAAATAACAGAAACAGTTGGAGTTGCAAAACTTGCAGATAACCGCACAGACGGAAAATATCAATTAATAGCAAGAAAAACAAACACAGATACAGAAAACTTTTTTGCATTAGCAGAATTACTTGAAAAGAAACAATTTGCAGACAAATACACAGAAATTAAAGCTAGCAAAGAATTTGTTGATTTAAAAGAAAAACTACAAGGAAATTTATCAAGCGAAGAATGGAAAAATATTGAAAATAACACAATAAAACAACCAAACGATGCTCAAACAGGAGATCAATACATATTATGGCTAACAGCAGAAAATGATAATGATGTTCATTTCCTAACATCATATAGAAATTATGATGAAGAAATTGTTGAAAAAGAAATAAAAACTGTATTACCTTATACTTATGATAATAACACATTATTGGTAGTATTAGGAATAGTAATAATTGCAATTATTGCAGTATCAGTTAGAATAGCAATATTAAAGAAAAAAGAGATGAGCAAATAATGAAAAAGATAACAGTTTACAAAATAATTCTTGTAATACTTGTTATCACAGCAATTATTTTAGCAGGATTTGTGATAAAAAAGCAAATTGAAAGTAAGAAAGTTGAAGACAATACTAAAACAGTATTGCAAGAAATAAAAAAAGAAAATAAAAGTAATCCTGAACAAATAGATGTTATACAAGAGATAGATCAAAAAATAGGAGAATATAAAGTAATTGGTATAATCAATATACCAAAAATCGGTATAGAGTATCCAATACTTGAAAAAACAAACAAAGAAAGTTTAGACTTATCAATTACAAAGTTTTGGGGAGAAAAGATAAATCAAAAAGGGAATGTAGTACTAGCAGGACACAATAGACTAAACAACACAATGTTTGGAAAAATAGATAAGCTAGAAAATGGCGACATTATTGAACTAACAGATAGCCAAATGGTAACTGTAAAATATCAAGTTTTTGACAAATACGTTATAGATCCAAACGATATAGATTGTATTTTCCCAATAGAAGAAAATACAAGAGAAGTAACATTAATTACTTGTACTAACAGAGACAAAAATAGACTTGTAGTAAAAGCAAGAGAAGTCATTTAAAAATTTTAATGGAGGTTAAAATGAAAGGAAAGTTTTTAAACACAAAAAATGTAGTAATTGGACTTGTATCATTAGTTTTAATTGGTGCATCAGCAACTGGTGTAACAGTCTTCTTAAAAAATAGAGGCGAAGCAGCCGCTGCACAAGAAGAAAATCAAGTTCAAAATTTACCAACAACAGGAAACGACAATCAAGTAAACCAAGGACAAAACAATTCTGGAAATGTAATAGAAAATCCAACAAATCCAGAAACATCTGTAACACCAGTGGACCCAACAACACCAGGAACAACAACACCAGGTTCTACAACAACAAGACCATCAACAGGTACAACAACACCTAGTAGAGAAGAAATTTCTCAGGGAATTGAAGAAACAATAAGAAAAGAGAAACAAAAAGTATTTGAAGATTTACGATTGTCATGGACTACAATAGGAATACCAGCAATAACAGCAAACATGGGAATATATAAACCAGAATTACAAATAGAAAAAACAGCAACAGCAGTATTAAAAGCAGGCGAAAGTGAACAAATACCAGTAACAGGAAATAATAAACCTATGGTAAGAGAAGGAGATACTGTAATATATACAATAAGAGTATTAAACATAGGTAACTATAAAGCAACTAATGTAGTTGTAACAGACTCATTAGATGTAATTTTTGACGGCAAAA
>USDL01000015.1 GCA_900553365.1 uncultured Clostridium sp. | reverse complement strand
CTATTAGACATAAAAAGAGGTTACATTTGGTTTATATTATCAAAGTTTTGTGCAAAAGGGTGTAGAAATAAAGTATATTAAGCTCCTTTCCAAGGTCTTACCTACAATTTATTGCTACTACTAACCTTTAAAGCTTTAGTAGTTCATTTATTACTTTTCTACTTATTAATAGTAATACTATTAGTTTAGTTCCAGCTATTTGTTCCTAGAATCAATTTTAAGCCATTTTTTTAATTTATCTTTATAATTTTACATCTAAATATTTTTTTATTTAAAATTTAATTTTGCCACTTAATAATTTTTGTTTCATATTATATTTTAGATAAATTTTTTCAAAAATCCTCAAACTGGCTAATTCTCTATATTTGTCGTATTTTGGTGACAACAAACTATATGTCTAAAAAATAAAAACGCCTTAAAATCGATTCTCGTGCGTCGTTTTTTTGAGCAATTTTTACATTTATTTATATATGTATAGTATTAATTATTTTCGGTTTCTAATAGTCCTAATACATAACCAATAAAGCTTGATAGTTGGTTATTATCAATACTTCCATAATTATTGTGTCGTTTTTGACCTTCTGGAGTAATTAAAAATTCGCCTATATGCCAGCATAATTCATGTGTCATTATTTTTTCAGAATATTCTAATGTAAAGTATCTTGGCATATTTTTAGTTAGAGCTAAAGCAACATATTTGCTAGCTGCATCTCTATATTCATAGTCTGGAAATGTAAAGAAAAATATATTTGTTCCATTTTCAGTTTTATGTAAAGTTACATCAAAATCATTTATAGTTACATTTTTATTTAAGTCTTTAAGAAATATTCTTTCATCATTTTTTAAGTTTTCTTTTAAATCATTCCATTCCTGTAAAAGATGCATTTTCATAACATTAGGACCTTGTAATAAAATTGAATAAAAATTTTTCCAATTTTCAAAAATCTCTTTAAACATTTTTACATTTGTTAATTGATACTGTATACTTGTACTTATTTTTTGATTATTTAATTCCATAAATTTTCATCTCCAAACTTTTTTATAATTATATTATATCACATATTTTTATTAATTTGAATTTTTTTAAAATTTATTATATAGATTTTAAAATGTTCGCCTCCTCCCTACTCTATTTGTTTTTTTGCATATTTATAGATAAAATTCTTGCAAATTAATGTTTTTTATTATATAAATATATGTGAGGTGTTTTACAAATGATTAGTCGTGATGAGAATCCTGATTTTCTTAACTCTTTTTTGGATTATACTATTACTATACTTAATAAGTCCCCTAATAGTGTTAAAGAGTATAATTATGATATAGCTAATTTTCTTAAATATATGAAAAAACAGTTTAAGTTGGCTGATGAAGCAAATTATAAAGATGTTAAAATAAATGATATGACAGTTGATACATTAAAAAGAGTTACTCTACAAGATATTCATGGTTATGTGTCATATATGGCTCGAGAGCTAAAAAGTAGCCCTGCTACAAGAGCTAGAAAAATATCTTCTATAAGAGTGTTTTTTAAATATCTAACAAGTAAAGCAAAATTGCTTGAAGTTAATCCTGCTCAGGATTTGGAGACTCCTAAGTTAGGAAAAAGGATGCCTAAATATCTTTCATTAGAAGAAAGTAAAAAGCTTTTAGAAGTAACTCAAAATGAAGATAATAGAAATAATGTAAGAGATTATGCAATTATAACAATGTTTTTAAATTGTGGTATGCGTTTATCTGAATTAGTTAATATTAATATAAGTAATATAGACTTCTCAGAAAGCAAGATGACAGTTATTGGCAAAGGCAACAAGGAACGCACTATTTTCCTTAATAAGGCGTGTATGAAGGTTATAACGGATTATTTATCAATTAGACCTCATGACAGGGTTAAAAACGATTCTCGTGACGCATTGTTCTTAAGTGAACGTAAAGAAAGAATTAGTAATCGTTCTGTGCAAGATATTGTAAAAAAAGAATTGCAAAAAGCTGGATTAGATACAAATAAATATTCTGTACATAAATTAAGACATACTGCAGCAACGTTAATGTATCAATATGGAAATGTTGATATTAGAGCTCTTCAAGAGTTATTAGGACATGAAAGCATTTCAACAACTGAAATTTATACACATGTAAATGACGAAAGAGTACGTAATGCAGTTGAAAATAATCCATTAGCAAATTTATAGCATAAATAAAAGAGCCTTTGAAGCTCTTTTATTGTTTATCTATCTCTATCATCTTCTATTTGTTTTTTAGTCTCGTAATCGTAATATTTTCCGTCTTTTTCTAAACAGATTCTATTATCTTGAACTCCTAAGCTATATCCTTTTGCAGTTATTCTCTTTATATCTTTATAAGTTTTTACAGCTCTATCAAAAATATCTGTTTCGTAATAGTCTTGTAGTTTTAAATTAATATCAGGATTTCTTTCAAGTTGTGCAATTTTTGCATGGCTAATTAAAGTAAATAAATCACTTGGAATTTCAGTGAAATTTGAAGCCTGTCCACACGCTCCTTCTAAATAGTTGCTTGGAGTATTAACTCTTAATACCCATCCTTTATGTGGTTTTTGTCCGTCTATTATTTTTTCCTGTTCATTTGAATCATAGCCTTTAACTGTCAAAGACATGTCAACATTATCAATACTTGTTTTTTCACCATCTGCAACTAAGGCTTTTAAAATATCTGTGTTAAGGTTTACTAAATCATCTATTCTTCCCTTAATTATTGCTTTAGATTCTTCAGATGGATTCTTTAAATACTCGTCCATAACTTCATCAATATCAGTATTTGATAATACGTTGTAAAGTTCTTTATATTGAGTATTAGCACTAACTTTAAAGTTTGTTCCATCAAAAGAGTAATTATCAATACTTTGTTTTAAATTCTCTTTTGCTTGAAGTTCAATTTGTTGCTGGATTGGTGCTGTATCATATTGATGTTGTTTATGTTTGTTAATTCCTATTGGTGTTGCCAATGCAGCTATTGCTAAAGCCATTGCAGCACCTCTAGCTATCCATTTTTTGTTATGTTGAACTCTAGGAGTTTTTATGTTTCTTTTTCTGTTTCTGCTATTATAAACATTATTTATATATTCTACTGGAGGTCTTCTATAACCATTACCTTGTACAGGTCTTAAACCATTACAAAATTCTCTATGATTTCTATTTGAATTATTTTCCATAAAATATACCTACCTTCCTTTGTAATATAAATAAATTATACCATTTTACAAATAAATATGCAAATCTTTGAATTTTTGTAAAATATATGTTACAATAAACAGGTATGTAGTTAAATTTAGGAGGTTTTAATTTATGAAGGATACTGAGCTTATTATTATTTTAGATTTTTACGGTCAATACAATCAATTAATTGCAAGACGTGTTAGAGAATGTAATGTATATTCAGAAGTAATCCCTTTTGATACACCTTTAGAAAAAATCAAAAGTATGAATCCAAAGGGTATTATTTTTACTGGTGGACCTGCGAGTGTTTATGAAGATGGTTCGCCTAAATGTGATAAAGGAATATTTGAACTTGGTGTTCCTATTTTAGGAATTTGCTATGGTATGCAGCTTATGAGTACTATAATGGGTGGTAATGTAAAAAAAGGTTTAAAACGCGAATATGGCGAAACTGAGGTGAATTTGGAGGTGTCTTCTCCTCTATTTGATGGATTAGATAAAAAGAATGTATGTCTTATGAGCCATACTGATTTAGTAGATAAATTACCTTATGGCTTTGAAACTATTGCTAGTACTGATAATTGTAGTATTGCAGCTATACAAAACATTGAAAAAGGTTTTTATGGACTTCAATTTCACCCTGAGGTTAATAATACTGTTAATGGTACAAAGATAATTAGAAATTTCTTATATAATGTTTGTAAATGTTCTGGAACTTGGAAAATGAATTCATTTGTTCAAGAATCTGTGAAAAATTTAAGAGAAAAAATTGGAGATAAAAAAGTTCTTTGTGCTCTTTCAGGTGGTGTTGATTCATCTGTTGCAGCGGTGTTATTACATAAAGCAGTTGGCAAAAATTTAACTTGTATTTTTGTTGACCATGGTCTTTTAAGAAAAAATGAAGCTGATGAAGTTGAAACAATATTCAAAAATCAGTTTGATATTAATTTAATAAGAGTAAATGCCCAAGATAGATTTTTAAACAGGCTTGCTGGCAAAACTGAACCTGAAGAAAAAAGAAAAATTATTGGTGAAGAGTTCATTCGTGTTTTTGAAGAAGAGGCTAAAAAAATTGGCAAGGTTGATTTTCTTGTTCAAGGTACTATCTATCCAGATGTTATTGAAAGTGGTCATGGAAAAGATACAGTAATTAAAAGTCATCATAATGTTGGAGGTTTGCCTGAACACGTTGATTTTAAAGAGATTATTGAACCTCTTAGAGATTTATTTAAAGATGAAGTTCGTAAAACTGGTTTAGAGCTTGGTATTCCTGAAAAATTAGTATTTAGACAACCATTCCCTGGTCCAGGTTTAGCTATTAGGGTTATTGGTGATATAACTAAAGATAAGTTAGATATATTAAGAGATGCAGACTATATCTTTAGAGAAGAAATTGCAAATGCTGGTTTAGATAGAACATTAAATCAATATTTTGCTGTACTTACAAATTTAAAATCAGTAGGTGTTATGGGCGATGGCAGAACTTATGATTATACAGTAGCTCTTCGTTCTGTTACTACTACAGATTTTATGACAGCTACTTGGAGCAAAATTCCTTATGAAATTTTAGAAAAAGTATCTAGTAGAATTGTAAATGAGGTTAAACATGTAAATAGAGTTGTTTATGATATAACCTCTAAACCACCAGCTACTATTGAATGGGAATAAAAATAAACAAAAGGCAAAAGCTATTTAGCTTCTTGCCTTTTGTTTTGTTATAGGTGCTTTCCAATTCGGTTGTGTTTAATGTCGTTCTCAGCTAATTTCCTAAGGCTGGCTAGTTCTCTGTTTTCTTCGAGCTCTTCGCCAGATCCACAGTCAAGCCATTGAAAATCGCCATTGGAATATTGAACGAGTATTGCCTCATCAGTCCAGTGTTTTCGCTTTATAACCTTAAAGTACATAAGATCATTTATGCAACGCTTCCACTTGGGATGAGTTAAAGAAGCTCGTCCATTTTCATCATAAGCAATGAAAAATTCCTTCTCAAAAATTGCAACTTCTTTGTAGTTAGGTTCAAAAATCTGCCTACCATCATACAAAACAATTCCAACATTTGAGGAGTGGTAAGTTTTAATGAAGTTTGGTTCCATCGTTGCATCATCAATTCCGTTAATGGTTTCTCCGGTTTTTATAAAGTATAAACCACTAGTTCCATCTTCAGAATCAATGAATACTACAATAAGATTGCTACTATCACAAAACCATCCCATTTCCTTGGCTAGAGGGAGTAATTGCTTACCACGCTGATTAATAAGTGTCCACCCTTCTTCAATGTGAATAAAGGTATACCTTAAATCTTCTAATTCATATAGATTTGGAATTTCTATACAAATTGGTGATAAAACTAATGAATCATCCCATTTCTTAATGCCAATTTTTCCATTGACTATGAATCTTTTGAATTCATCCACGCACACAAACTCAAATTTCGGCTGTTTCAACATAAGATTTCTTCCTTTGTTTTTTCTAAATTTATGGCACACTGACCATATATATTTATATTATAGCACATTACTATTATCGTTTGCAAACAAAAATGGGCTATAATGCCCATTTGATTAGCTTTTATATGAAGTATCTATCTCTTTTAACATTACATCATGTGCTCCGCCTTCTGAAATGCTTACTTGAGATACAAGTGTTAAACGTGCTCTTTCTTGTAGCTCTTTTATTGTGGTTGCACCACAGTTACACATAGTTGATTTTATCTTTGAAACTGTAATGTCTAAGTTTTCTTTTAATGGTCCTGCATAAGGTATGTATGAATCTACTCCTTCTTCAAAGCTTAATTTATTTCCCTCTCCCATATCATATCTTTGCCAATTTCTTGCTCTATTTGAACCTTCTCCCCAATACTCTTTTACATAGTTGTTTCCAACTTTTACAACTCTTGTAGGGCTTTCATCAAATCTTGCAAAATATCTTCCCATCATAACAAAATCTGCTCCCATTGCTAGGGCTAGTGTTATATGGTGGTCATATACTATTCCTCCATCTGAACAAACTGGTATATAAATTCCTGTTTCTTCAAAGTATTTGTTTCTTTCATCAACTACATCCATTAAAGCACTTGCTTGTCCGCGTCCAATTCCTTTTGTCTCACGTGTTATACATATTGAGCCTCCACCTACACCTACTTTTATAAAGTCTGCTCCAGCTTCTGCTAAATATCTAAAGCCTTCTCTGTCAACTACATTTCCTGCACCTATTTTTACGTCCTCCCCATATTTATTTCTTACAAAATCTATTGTGTTTTTTTGCCATACTGAATAGCCATCTGATGAATCCATGCAAAGTATGTCAACTCCAGCATCTACTAGAGCTGGTATTCTTTCCATGTAGTCTCTAGTATTAATTCCTGCACCAACTATATATCTTTTATTTTCATCTAATAAAGAATTTGGGTTATTTTTTCTTTCCTCATAATCTTTTCTAAATACTAAGTATTTTAAGTTACCTTCTTCAGTTAAGATTGGTAAGCAATTTAATTTATGTTCCCAAATTATGTCGTTTGCTTCTGATAAGCTAATACCTTTTTTAGCCCATATTACATTTTCTTTTTTAGTCATGTAATCATCTATTGGTGCTTCTAAATTATCCCTTGATATTCTATAGTCTTTATTTGTTACAATTCCAAGAAACTTTCCATTAGCTGTGCCATCATCTGTAACTATAACTGTTGAATGTCCTGTTGTTTTGCTTAATGCTAATACATCTTTTAGAGATGTTCCAGATTTTACGTTAGAATCGCTTATAACAAAGCCTGCTTTATGTTTTTTTACGTGATAAACCATTGTTGCTTGATCTTCTATTGATTGTGAACCATATATAAATGCAAGGCCTCCTTCTCTTGCTAAAGCTACTCCCATTTTTTCGCCTGAAACTGATTGCATTATAGCTGAAACCATTGGTACATTTGCATAATATTTAGCTTCTTCTCCCCTTTTAAATTTTACAAGTGGTGTTCGTAGTGATACATTTGATGGTATGCATTTTTCTGTTGTTAAATTTGGTAATAACAAAAACTCATTGAATGTTCTTGATATGTCTGGTAATATTGTTGCCATTTTTAATTCCTCCTTATTTTCTAAAAAGAATTGTTACTTTTCATAACAATTCTTTTATTATATTTTCATGCTCTTGGATGAGCTTTTAAATATATGTTTTTTAAACTATCATCTTGGAACTGCATATATACTTGTGTTGAAGATATGTCAGAATGTCCAAGCATTGTTTGTATTGATTTTAAATCTGCACCATTTTGTAATAAGTGTGTTGCAAAAGAATGTCTTAAAACATGTGGTGTTATATCTTTTGTAATATGTGCTTGTTCTTTGTAATACTTAATTATTTTCCAGAAGCCTTGTCTTGTAAGTCTTTTCCCATTTATATTTACAAATAAAGCTTTTTCATTTTCATCTTTTATTAAACTATTTCTAGCTTTTAGCATATATTCTTCTAATGCTTTTAAAGACATTTTACCTAATGGAATTATTCTTTGCTTATTCTTACTTTTACATGTTACTGATGACGCATTTAAGTCTATATCATCAACATTTAGTGAGATTATTTCAGTAACTCTCATTCCTGTAGCATAAGCAACTTCAAGCATAGCTTTATCTCTAATACTTTTTAAATCTTCTCCCTTTGGTTGTTCTAAGAATAAAGATACTTCTTGTGAAGATAAAATGCTAGGTGCTTTTTTCTCAATTTTTGGAGACTGAATACCTCTTGTAGGTTCTTCTTCTACCTTTTTATTTCTTAATAGGTATTGATAGAATAACCTAATTGAAGCAAGATGTCTTGATACTGTTGATGGTTTTTTATTCAAATCTGTTAGGTAATCTAAATAATTAACTACATTTTCATTATTAGCTTCTGTATAATTTATTTTATTTTCATCTATATATTCTTTATATTGGTTTATATCTCTTTGATAAGATTCTAGTGTGTTTTGTGATAATCTTTTTTCATCTTTAATATAATCTAAAAATTTTACTATATCTTCTTCCATATTTAGCTCCTTTTTGTAAACATAAATTTATGGTATAGTTATATCAAATAAACATAAAAAAGTAAATAGATTTTCAAGAATAATTTTAAAAAATTTTTTTACCTTTTAAAAACCATTTGTGTTCTGAAATTATTTCAATATTAATTATTTTTCCTATTAATTCTTTATCCCCTTCAAATATAACTACTTTGTTGCTATTAGTCCTTCCAGTTAGCATTTTTTCATCATTTTTACTTATTCCTTCAACTAGTATTTTTTGAACTGTTCCAATGTACTTTTTATTATTTAGCTCAACTTGCTCCTCAAAAAGATTCTTCAATTTATCAAAACGTTGATGTTTAATCTCTTCAGGGACTTGATTTGTCATTCTATCTGCTGGAGTACCGACCCTTCTTGAATATATGAACATAAAAATCTGTTCAAAATTAACTTTTCTAACTACATCTAAAGTTTCTTTAAAATCCTCTTCAGTTTCCTCTGGAAAGCCAACTATAATATCAGTTGAAAATAAAACATCAGGTACTTTACTTTTGATTTTTTCAACAAGCTGTAAATATTGTTCCTTAGTATACTTCCTATTCATTTTACGTAGTACTTCAGTGCTACCTGATTGCAATGGAAGATGAATTAATTTTGATACTTTATCACAATCTTTAATTGCATTAATTACATCATCAGTAAAATCTTTTGGATGTGGAGATATAAATTTAATAATTTCAATTCCATCTATTTTTTGAACATCTCTTAAAAGATTAGCAAATCCATAACCATTTTCACCCTTATATGAATTTACATTTTGACCAAGAAGAGTAATCTCCTTATAGCCTTCATTAGCCAACTCTCTAATCTCATTTAATATATCCTCCGCTCTACGACTTCTCTCTCTTCCTCTTACATAAGGCACAATACAATAAGAACAAAAATTATTGCAGCCATACATAATTGTAACAGAAGCGGATTTACTATTCTCCCTTTTAATTGGCAACCCCTCATAAATCTCACCATCAATATCCAAAATATCCTGTACTTTATTCTTCTTGCTTAATACCTTATATAAATCCTCAGGTAGCTTATGTAAAGTATGAGTTCCAAAAATTATATCCACATAAGGATAACTCTGCTTTAACTTATCCTGTATATGTTTCTCCTGCATCATACATCCACAAATAGCAATTATACTATTATTTTTCTGCTTTAACTTCTTTAATTCACCCAACTTCCCAAAAAGTTTTTCCTCAGCATTTTCTCTTACACAACAAGTATTTAAAATAAATATACTAGCACACTCCAAATCATCAGTCTCCCTATATCCCATCTCTGTAAGCATACCAGCAATTTTCTCAGAATCATTCTCATTTAATTGACAACCCATTGTAAGAATATTGTAATACCTTTGAGAATCACTATTCAAATCCTTAACTTTATTTATATACTCCCTTTGTTCTTCAATTACTTCCGTGTTCAACACTATTCCTCCAATATTTCAACAATGCAACTATTATACCACATTTCACCCCCATATTACAATAAAACTTAGCATTTTACATAAAGTTTTATATTGTCTCACTTTTCTCTCCATTTTTTTACCCTACTTCCATATATTTTTTCAATATGTTCTTAATATTTATATATATATCAAAACCTCCTAGTATAATATTTCCGTAACTCTTGATTACAGAATCTACTATACAGGAGGTTTTGATTTTTGTACTTGTACTAATTTTCTATTTGCTATTAATCCATTCAATAAATTCTTCATAAGTTTCTAAATCATCTTCAACTGCTTTGACTGTTTCTGTGTTATATTTTTCTTGATTATTTATTGCAAAAAGCTCAACTGTGTTTAGATAATACAAATTATTCAATGTAGCATCTCCATCATATACAGTCTGCCTTCCTATTATAGCACCAGCTTCTCCATCTGTTACATTAATTGCTCCCTTACTATAACAATTCTCAACTGTTCCCTGTTTTGTTTCTCCACAAAACCAGCCAACAATTCCTCCTAGTTCTTTTGGACCAGAAATTGTACCGGAATTATAACATTTTGAAACTTTTGAAGTTGATGTTCTGTTTTTTTGTGTGTTTTGCCCCGTTATTCCACCTGCACACTGTTGAAGACATGTTATATCGCCAAAATTTCTGCACTCCTCAACTGTACTTATAGATGAGAGAAGTCCAACAATTCCTCCAACTACTACAACTCCCTCAATTCTGCCTTGATTTATACAATTTTTAAATGTTGTTTGGCATGTTGGTCCCATGCCTCCACATACTCCACCAATATATAATCCTGATTCTTTTGTTGCTATAATCTCTCCATAGTTTACACAATCAGAAACTTCAGGTGTGTCAAACACCAATCCTACAATTCCTCCTGCATTAGATTGCGATCCAGTTTTTTTTCTTCCATTAGCAAAAACTTTTCCTCTATTGGTACAATTGTTAATCTTGCTTGCCTCACTTTGCCCTATAATTCCTCCTACTGAAGCGCTCTCCCCCTCTTTTGTTACAACTGTTGTATTTTCATTATAGCAATTTTCTACAGTTCCTCCTCTTACTGCTCCAGCAATTCCTCCTGTACAGTTTCTTCCCTCTATATAGCTATTTTTTACTGTTAGATTTTTTACAGTATAACAATTTCCAAATATTCCATTAAAGTTTTCTTCTCTATTCACATACACTCCACATATATAATTGTTGTTTCCTTCAAAAGTGCCATATAAATTTTGAGTATATCCTATTGGTATCCACTCTTTTCCTGATGTCAATTTACCATTTTCATCAAATGTTGCTCCCAAATTAATGTCATCCATTAGATATATTGTTGTGTCTGTAGTAATTTCTATTTCTTCTTTTGTTGTATTCTTATCTAAAATAAGTTGTTCATCTGCTGCTGTTAATGTTTGGTTTACAAAGTTTGCTAAGAATTTTAATTGTTGTGCATTGTATATATACCAATCAAACTGCCCTGTTGTTTCATTTTTTCTTAGTTCTGGTAATTCTGTTGTTTCTCCATCCCACAATTTTTCTTTTGTGTAATCTTCTAGACTTGCATATTCCTTTCCATTAATTGTAACTTTACTCATTTTGCTTTCGTCTTCATAGGCCATTTTGTACTTGTCCCCTGTTTTTTCTGCGTGGCCTATTAAGTTACTATTTACTATTACATTTATACTTACTGCCACTAATATTAGCATTACAACTATTGTAATTATCAACGCTATTAACGTTATACCATTTTCTTTCTTCATCTTTAGATTTCCCCTTTCTTTTAATCATTGTATTATAAAAAATTACAAATTGCAACCATTTTTGCAATTTGTAACATAATTGTAACATTTCACCTTTATAAAGCATTCAAACTCTTCATTAAATTAACATATTTTACAAGAAATAACTGCTTATCATTGTTTTTTACGGAATTTTGTAAATCCTTTATCAACATATACGTTTTATTCACTTTAAACTCCTTATTCTCAGTACGCTCCGTATCATTCACAACGCTTAAAAAGCTACTCTCCGCCTCCGTAAGCCTTCCCTGAACACTCCCCCAGTCACCCTGAGAAACATAAACATAAGCCGCCAAAACATTATACTTCGTTGTTTGAATATTTTGCTCATATTTATCCGCCGAACAACTATTTAAAAACTTTGGTATATAATAATACATATTTCCAAGATTAATAAGTGCCGCCTTTTTATCATCATTTTTTATACTTATTATTGTTTGATTCAACAACGTATCAAAAGCCATTATATCATCATTTGATACATTAGCCTTATATAACTCAAGCATTACTATATCCCAAGAATCATTCAGCAATTCTATTTTATTTTTAATTGTATCCCAATCAATATCCTCTGTATCTACATTTAAAATAGTGTTATGCTTCATACTAGTTATTGAAACTTCATTTTCCTTTTTATCTCCACTATTCGTATCTTGATTTCCTGATTGCTCATTGCTTCCCCCTTGCGATTGGGAATCACCTTGATTCTTACCTTGGTCTGCCTCTTGAGAAATACTCGAATTATTAGTTTTCTTATCAATATTTATTTTATCACTTACAAGCTCATAATTATCTAAAGAAATATTATTCAAGTCGTTTAACAACTGTGCAATTTCTGTACCAAAATACTCTATCTCAGCTGTTACTTTTTCTTTATCTTTATTATCTTCTGTTTTGTTATTACATCCAACTAAAAACACTGCACAAATCAAAACTAATGCAATTTTTTTCACTACTCTATCACCTAAATTTATTCTTTCCAAAAAATTACCGTTTATTCGAATGTATAACTTAAAATTCTTCACAAATAATATTATAAGAGAAAGGTTTTTATTATGGGTGTAATAGTAAGTTTATATAGCAGTAAAAAAGGAGAAATTAATAATTTTTTATCTAAATTTTATGAAAAAAACTTAAATATTAATGATTCCTTAAAATGGGAACAAACATTTGCAAATCCTATTGACAGTGTAAACATTATTGGAACTTTTATTGATAATAAAGAAAATTTTGATATTAATATGTGGGTTAGCTTAGATACTGGCTTTTTTATAAATGTTACTGATTTTAATAGTGATAAAATAATAAGGTACCTATATGAAAGGTACCCATACTAAATTATTCCTTATTTTCTTTTTCTTCTTCTTTTAAATCTTCTATTACAGCTTCTGCTTCTTTTTCTTTACCTGGAGCTACTTCACCATTTTCTAATTTTTCTAAAGCTTCTTCTTTTACTGTATTTTCTTCCGGTTCTGCTGGTTGTTTTTCTCCGCATTTTGGGCAAAATAATGCTCCTTTTTCTATTTCTGCTGAACATTTTGCACAAAGTCTTTTTTGATTTAATTTTAAGATTTCTAATCTTGCGTCTTCTATTTCTTTTGATAGGCTATCAATTTTAGCACATTCTTCTTGTAAATCTGCTTTAATATCTATATTTTCTTCTCTTACATGTTTTTCATATACTTTTTTGCCTATTTCTTCATATATATCATTAATTTTTCCTTTGTTTTCATTCATTTTTAATTTTAATTTTGTTTCCTTTGCTATTTTTCCTGTTGTTTCAGTTGTTTTTTTACCTAATTCACTAAAAAATCCCATTTTTTATTCCTTCCTTTCAAATTATATTATTATTATATTCTATCCAAAGTAATTTGTAAATATTCTAATCTTCAAATTTTGGATTTCTTGTCATTAAATCTTGAATTGCTTTTCTTGCATCTAATCCTTCAAATAATACTTGATAAACTGTTGTTATAATTGGCATTTCTACTTCATATTTTTGTGCAAGTTTGTATGCTGTTTTAATATTATCAATACTTTCTATTGTCATGCCTATTTCTTGTTTTGCTTCTTCTATTGTTTTTCCCTGACCTATAAGTATTCCTGCACGCCTGTTTCTACTGTGATTGCTCATACATGTTACTATTAAGTCGCCAAGTCCTGTTAGACCATATATAGTTTTTGGTTCTCCTCCCATTTTTATGCTTAATTTTGCCATTTCTGAAAGGCCTCTTGTAAGTAAGGCTGCAAAAGTGTTATCTCCTAAATTTAAGCCTGTAATTGCACCTGCACAAAAAGCTATAATGTTTTTTAATGCTCCACCTAGTTCTGCTCCTTTTATGTCGTATGAAGTATAAATTCTAAGTGCTTCATTCATAAATGTACTTTGTACATCTTGAAGAAGTTTATCATCTTTTGACGCAATAACTAATGCTGTTGGTATTTCAAGAGAAACTTCCTCAGCATGGCTAGGGCCTGATAAGCCACCAATTTTACAGTTAGGTAGCTCTTCTTCTACTACTTCGTTTAAAGTATATAGAGTTGATTCTTCGAAGCCTTTTGAGCATATTATTATTTGTTGATTTGTTACATAAGGCTTAAACTTTTTTATTGTTTCTCTTACAAATTTTGAAGGTGTTACTATTAATAACATTTCGGTTCCTTCAATTACTGTTTTGAAGTCGGTTGAGCAAAATACTCCATCTGGAATTGTTGCTAATGGTAAAAATTTGCACTTTTTTTCATTGTTTATTAAGTCTGCTTCTTCTTGTGAAAAGGACCAAATTTTTACATTGTTTCCTAGATGTGCTAAATGTATTCCAAGAGCTGCACCCCAACTTCCACTACCAATTATTGAAATATTTTTCATCTGTATCTCCTTTTCTAATTGTTAAGTAAAGTCTTTTTATTTTTTAAAAGACAATTTATTTTCTGTTCCTTGTTTTAATCTTTTTATATTGCTTCTATGATTAAATACAACTAATAAGCCTATTAATATGCTTATAACTTTTGCCCAGAAATTATCTGTCATAAATACAGTTAAAATTGGGAATAGTATTGCTGCTAAAATTGAGCCTAATGAAACCCATCTTGTTGCAATCATAATAATTAGTGCAAATACTAAGCAAATAACGCCTATTTGAGCATTTACCATCAATAAAACTCCAAGTGATGTTGCAACACCTTTGCCTCCCTTAAAGCCATAATATACTGGCCAGGTATGCCCAATTATTGCAAATAGACCTGCAAGATATTTTAAAACTTCGGCATCTGTCTCTTTCCATATATATGCTGCAAGCATTGCTAATAAAACAGATACAACACCTTTTAATATATCACAAATTAAAGTTAAAACTGCGGCTTTTTTCCCTACTGTTCTTAATACGTTTGTTGTTCCTGCATTTTTACTGCCTTTTTCTCTTACATCAAATCCAGCAAATTTTTTGCTGAAAATTATTGCAAAGTTTATACTGCCTATTAAATATGCTACTAAAGCTACTAATACATATACTGCTGACATAAATTTTTCCTCCTCTAAAATAGCTTATGCTATTTTTTTCAATTATATTTTTTCTTCTCCTTTTTCTCTTGATATTACTCTTACTGGTGTTCCTTCTAAATCAAAATTACTTCTTATTTGATTTATCAAATATCTTTCATAAGAAAAATGGAATAATTCTTTGTTATTTACGAAAATAACAAATGTTGGTGGTTTTGTTTGTGCTTGTGTTGCATATAATATTTTTAATCTTCTACCCTTGTCAGTTGGTGGTTGTACAACAGCAATAGCTTCATTTATTACTTGATTTAATGTTGCTGTTGGAATTCTACGGTTATTATTTTCATATACTTTTTTTATTAAATCAAATAATTTGTTTACTCTTTGACCTGTCTTGGCTGAAATAAAAATTATAGGTGCATAGGTTAAATAGCTTAGCTTGTTATACACTTCTTTTTTGTATTTTTCAAGTGTTCCTGTTTCTTTTTCATATTCATCCCACTTGTTTACTACTATTATTACGCCTTTGCCTGCTTCATGTGCTTCACCAGCTATTTTTGTGTCTTGTTCGGTTACTCCTTCATTTGCGTCAATTAATATTAAACATACATCTGCTCTTTCTACTGCAAGTAATGAACGCATAACGCTGTATTTTTCAATGTTTTCGTTTACTTTATTGTGTTTTCTTATTCCTGCTGTATCTATAATATTATATTTGCCTGTTTCGTTTTCAAAATATGAGTCTATAGCGTCTCTTGTTGTTCCTGCTACATTGCTTACTATTACCCTTTCTTCTCCTAATATTTTATTTACTAGTGAAGATTTTCCAACATTTGGTTTTCCTATTATTGCTACATTTATAATTTCTTTATTCTCATCATTTTCATCTTTTTCTGGAAAATGCTCATATACAGCATCTAGTACATCTCCTATTCCTAAAGCGTTTGTTGATGATACTGGATATGGCTCTCCTATTCCCAAATTGTAAAATTCATATAATGTTGGATCTGGTTCTCCAAAATTATCTGATTTATTACAAACAAGAACTATTGGTTTTTTAGATTTTCTAAGCATTGTTGCTATTTCTTGATCTTGTGCTGTTATTCCTTGTTTAATATCTGTTACAAATATTATAACATCTGCAATATTTATAGCCATTTGAGCTTGCTGTCTCATGCCTATATGAATCACATCATCTAGTTCTGGTTCAATTCCTCCTGTATCTATTAAAGTAAATTCTCTTCCTCTCCAATTACTATCAGCATAAATTCTATCTCTTGTAACACCTGGGGTATCTTCTACTATTGATAGTCTTTGACCAACAATATAATTAAAAAAGGTTGATTTTCCTACATTTGGTTTACCAATTATTGCTACCATTGGTTTTGACATTATTTATCCCTTTCCTTTCTGTTTAAAATTGATTGTGCTGCTTTCTTGCCTGTTGCAATAGCTCTTGCAACATAAGATTTGGATTCAACTAAATCTCCTCCTGCATATACACCATCTATATTTGTCATATAATTTTCATCTACTTCTACTAGGCCATTAGAAGTTTTTATTCCTAATGAATTTAATAACTCCTCATTTGCTTTAGCTCCTATTGCAAAAATAATAGTGTTTGCTTCCATTTTATAATTTGAGTTTTCAATATTAATTGCCTTATCGTTTTCTATTTTTGTTTTTATACACTCGATTTCTTCTATTTTGTTATTGTTTGACTTTGCACTAATAACTTTTGTTTGAAATATAACTTTTACGCCATCTTCTATTGCTTCTTTAAGTTCAATTTCTCTTGCTGGCATTAGTTCTTTATTTCTTCTGTATAATACATATACTTCCTTGGCTCCCATTCTAATAGCAGCTCTTGCAGAATCTAATGCAACATTTCCACCACCTATTACAACGGTAATTCCTAAATTTTCAATTTTACCTTTTTCGTTGTATTTTTTTAATAGTTCTTCTGATGTTAAAATAGTTTTTGCTGGCTCTTCTATTAATTTATAAGTGGTTTGTCTTTGAGCACCTATTCCCAAGAAAATATTGTCAAAGCCGTCGTTTTTTAAGCTATTTATTGTTATGTCTTTGCCAAGTTTTTTACTGTTTTCTATTTTTATTCCTAAATTACTTACGCGTTTTACAATATTTGTAACCATTTCTTTTGATAATCTAAAGTCTGGAATTCCATATTCTAAAATTCCACCGCACTTATCTTCTTTTTCAAATATTGTTACATCTGCACCAGCTTTTCTTAAAGCTATACTGCACGCAATGCCTGCTGGTCCTGCTCCAATTACTGCTACTTTTTTATTTGTATTATGATTTATTATTATATCATATTTTATATTATTTTCTTTTGCCCATTCATTTATAAATTTTTCTAATTCATTTATTGGAATTGGTTTACCTTTGATTCCTTTAATACAATTACCTGTGCACTGTTCCTCCGCAGGGCAAATAGTGCTACAAATATCGCTCATTAAATTATTTTCCTGTAATATTTCATAAGCTTTATTAAAGTTTTTGTTTTTAATTTCTAATATAAATTCTGGTATATTTGTTGCAATCGGGCATCCCTTTTTACATGAAGGATTTTTACAATTTAAACATTTACTTGCTTCTTTTAAAGTTTCGTCTATATTTTTCAACTGCTTAATTCCTTTCTTGGCAATTATTAACATATATATTATATATGTTTTTACATACAAAAATCAAGATATTTTTCAAAATATCTTGATTGATTTTTATGTTAAATACAATTTTTTGTTTTTTATGTATTCTATTACATTTTTATTTAGTAGTTGATTTGTGTCTTTATTACATGCTATCATATTTCTAATTTGAGTTGAGCTAATATCTACAGTTGGGTTTGTTTTGTAATATATTATGTTATTATTAGTATTATTAACCTCACTATATTTTAATCTTTCTATTACTACAAATTTGTATTTTTTAATTATTTCATTGTAGTTTTTCCATAATGGCATTTTTTGAAAGTTATCGGCACCCATTATGAAATATATATCTTTATCTGGATATTTATTTTCAATAAGTTTAAATGTGTCAACAGCGTAGAGCTTTTCTTGGCTGTTTACATCTATATCTTCTACTCCTAAATTCGTATATCCATCAGTTGCAATTTTAAGCATATTATATCTATCTTCTGCTGAAGCTAAATTTTGCTTTTGATAGTAGTTTCCTACTGGTACAAAAATTACTTTTTCAATTATTTCATTTTTTATTAATTTATTTGCCAAATCAATGTGAGTATTAGTTGGAGGGTTAAAACATCCACCAAAAAAACCTATTTTTTCTTTTTTCATGATATAAATTCCTTTGCTTTACGTTCTAAATCTTCTAGTGTACCATCATTTTCAATATAATAGTCATATTCATATTTATAAACATTTGCATCAGAAGAATTTGTTGTAATTAGCTTTACTCTGGGATTTGTTACTAATAATGTTTTGGCATTTAGAAATTTCTTTATTTTTTTTATTTCGTCTATTTCTCTTATATGTATAAATAAATACTCTGCTTGACTGTTTAAAAAAGCATTATATTGTTTTTCAATATATTTTAAAGGCGCATCATTATAATCTATACTTAGTTTTTTTAAATCCACCAAAAGTTTTCTACTTTTTTCGTCTTTTTCTCCTTTCCAGCCAACTAATATTGTTGCTGCTTCTTTTACTTTATCTACTGAAGATATATTTATAACCTTTGCATATTCTGAACAATATTGTACAAATGTATCTTTTCCAGAACCTCCTGTGCCATTAATTATTATTACTTGTTTTTGCATTTTTTTCACCCTTTCGATTCTTCTTAAAGCATTTTTTCCTTTCTAAAGCAAAGTGGAACAATAAACTTGTCCCACTTTTGTATTTTAAACTTTTTTCCAGAACCAGTCTAAGCTGTTATCAATACTTTTTTTCTTGTAAAATTTGCTTGCTATGTCATCAACCCATAGGTAAGCAAAGAATGATATAAATATCATTACACAATCAATAGCTATACAATTAATTAACATTTTATAATATGTTTCGTATAGTTCTTGTGTTAATCCTGCTAATTGTATGCTGTGCATTACTACTAAAATTAAATATGCAACTAAAGCAATTGCTGGGATATAAGGTTTTTTAATTTCTTTTCCTAAGAAAATTAGTAATACAGTTGCAAGTGTAAGTAGTAATAATGTAATTGGTTCAGTTATATTAATAACGAACATAACTCTCTCTCCTCCTTTTCTTTTGTGGGATTATTCCCCTAAATTAATTTAATTTAATTTTAATTAAATTCGCTAATTTTGTGGCTTTTTCTTCTATGCCTTTTTGATTTTGTCCTTCAAGCATTACTCTAATAAGTGGTTCAGTTCCTGAAGCTCTTATTACAACTCTACCATTTCCGTTAAGTTCATTTTCAATTTCTTTTATTGTATTTTGTATTTCTTCATCTTCTAAGTAAACTGATTTTTTTTCATTTTTTACTTTTACATTTATTAAAACTTGTGGGAATTTGTTAAAGTTTTCGCATAATTTTGAAGCTGACAAGTTCTTTTCTAGTAAAATTTGGATAAGCATTAATGATGTAAGTATTCCATCTCCTGTTGGATTATAATCAAGCATTATTACATGTCCTGACTGTTCTCCACCTAAATTATAGTCATTTTTTAGCATTTCTTCAAGTACATATCTGTCTCCAACCTTTGTTTGTTTTAATTGTAGGTTATTTTCTTTTGCAAATTTATTTAGTCCTAAATTGCTCATTATTGTTGCTACTATTGTATCATTTTTTAGTTTTCCCTTTTCTTGCAAATATTTTCCTATAACAGCTAAAAGAACATCTCCATCTATTTCATTTCCATTTTCATCAACTGCTAAACATCTATCTCCATCACCATCATAGGCAATTCCTAAACTCATTTTATTTTCTACAACAAATTCTTTGATGTTTTCTAAATGAGTAGAACCACAGTTTTCATTTATATTTAAACCATCTGGAGAATTGTTTATAATCTTAAAGTTTATTCCTAATTTTGTAAATACTTTTTCTGCAACTTTATATGTTGCACCATTTGCTACATCTAAAGCAACACAGAAATCTGGATGTAGATTTTTTTCAATGTTTTCTTCAAAAGTTTTTCTAAGCAAATATACATATTCGTCTGTCAAGTCTTCTCTATATTCTGAAGTTCCAATTTTGCTTGAGTGTGCTACTAATTCATCAAAGTTTGCTGATTCTAGCACTTCTTCTATTTGTTCTTCTATTTCATCTGGTATTTTCATTCCTTTGTTGCTGAAATATTTTATTCCATTAAATTCATAAGTATTATGTGATGCAGAAATAACAACGCTTGCATCAACTTTTAGTTTTTTAGTTAAGTATGCTACTCCAGGTGTTGGAATAACGCCTAACAATTTTACATTAGCTCCATAGCTTAAGAAACCTGCTGTCATAGCGCTTTCAATTAATGTTCCTGAAATTCTTGTGTCTCTACCTATTAGAATAGTTGGGGCATGGTCACAATTTTTAGATAGAACATAAGCTCCTGCTTTTGCTACTTTATATACTAGTTCAGGTGTTAGTTCTGTATTTGCTATTCTCCTAATTCCATCTGTTCCAAAATATTTTCTCATTATAGTTGCCGTTCCTTTCTCAGTTTTTATATTAAACTTAAACCTTTCTTTTTTAATTATATGCATATTTTATTATATAATTATATTTTTTGCAATAGTTTTTTAAAATTTTACATTTTTATTATTTTTTCCCAAGGTAAATTTTCTTTTCCAAAGTGTCCATAATTTGTTGTTTCAGTATATTTTATATTTTTTAAATCTAAGTACTCAATTATACCTCTTGGTGTTAAGTCGAATTTTTCTTTTATTATATTTACTAGCTCTTCTTCTGTTTTTTTGCCTGTTCCATAAGTATTAACATTTATAGATAGTGGTTCTTTCATTCCTATTGCATAAGATACTTGTATTTCGCACTTATCTGCATATCCATTTGCTACAATATTTTTAGCAATATGTCTTAACATATATGTTGCAGACCTATCAACTTTGCTTGGATCTTTACCTGAAAAAGCACCTCCACCATGTCTACTATATCCACCATAGGTATCAACAATAATCTTTCTGCCTGTTAAACCAGTGTCTCCAAGAGGTCCACCTATTACAAATCTTCCTGTTGGATTAATATAAATTTTTGTGTCTTCATCTATCATATTTTTATCTATTACTTTATTTATTACCTTATTTATTATGTCCGCTTTTAGCTGTTTCATATCAATATTATCTAAATGTTGTGTTGAGATTAATATTGTTTCAATTCTTTTAGGTTTGTCATTTTCATATTCAACTGTAACTTGAGTTTTTCCATCAGGTCTTAAATATGATATTTCGTTAATTTTTCTTACATAAGTTAACTGTTTTGCTAATTTATGTGCTGCATTTATTGCGTAAGGCATATAGTTTTCTGTTTCGTTTGAAGCATATCCAAACATTATTCCTTGGTCTCCTGCTCCTCCTGTATCTACTCCCATGGCAATATCTGAGCTTTGTTTTGTTATGTTTAGTATTATATTACATGTTCTATAATCCATATCTGTATTTGCGTTATCATAACCAATTTCTTGTATTTTTTCTCTTGCTAAATTTTCTATATCAAACTTAGCGTTTGATGTAATTTGCCCTGCTATTACAACTGTATCTTTTGAAGCAAAGGTTTCTACTGCAACTCTTGAATTTTTATCTTGTTTTAGACATTCATCTAAAATACTATCTGAAATGTAATCGCATAGCTTATCTGGATGTCCTTCTGTTACACTTTCTGATGTAAAAAAGTATCTCATAATAATTTCTCCTTTTTGTTTAATTTTTTCTAAAAAAAATAGAATAAAAGATATTATAACCTTTTATTCTAAATTTTGGGGTGATATTTTTTAGTATTACTGCTGCTGTTTGTAGATATTATACTGTGTTTATCTTAAAAATATATTAAAAAATATTTTTTTCCAAAAATATTAAAATAATTGATTATATAAATTGACAGATAATTAAGAATTATCTGTCAATCAATAAATAAATGTTTTTTAATAGTGTGATTGATATTATTCTTCTTCTGGTGCACTTACAGGACAAACTCCTGCACATGTTCCACATCCTATGCATGCATCTTTATCTATCACATAAGTAGTTTCACCTTGTGAAATGCAAGATACAGGACATTCTGCTGCACATGCTCCACAACTTATACATTTGTCTGTTATTTTATATGCCATTGTTACCCCTCCTTTTATGATATTTTATTATATTAAACAAGAGTTTTACCCCTGTTGATATTAATTTTTAGAATTTTTCTTATCCTTTTTATCTAGTTCTTCCATTTTCTTTAATTCTGCTAAGTCTTCATTGCTAATATTATCTTGTTCTTTTTCTTTTTCAATGTTCTTTATTATTTTTATGTCTTTTGCATTATATTTTTTGAAGAATGTTTCGTCACCATCTTTAAATTTTACTTTTACAATTTCTTTGATAGTTTCTAATCCACATACTTCGCCTTGTCCATCTGCTGTTTTAACTATTGCACCGATTTTAGGTAATCTTTTTAACTTTTCTTCATATACATTTTGTTCATATTGTAGGCAACACATTAATCTTCCACAATTTCCTGAAATTTTTGAAGGGTTTAAAGAAACATTTTGTTCTTTTGCCATTTTTATTGAAACTGTTTCAAAATTTCCTAAGAAAGAACAGCAGCAAAGTTCTCTACCACAAACTCCATTACCTCCAAGTCTTTTTACTTCATCTCGAACTCCAACTTGTCTTAATTCTATTCTTGTTTTGTATATTGCAGCTAAATCTTTTACTAAATCTCTAAAATCAATTCTTCCATCAGCTGTAAAGAAAAATAGTATTTTACTTTTGTCAAATTTGAACTCAACATCCATAAGTTTCATTGGTAGACCATGCTCTTTTATTTTCTTTTCACACACTTTAAATGCTTCTTTTTCTTGTTTTTTATTTTCTTCATTTTGCTTAGCGTCTTGATGATTAGCAACTCTTATTATCTTTTTTAGAGGTGCAACGATTTTTTCTTGTGGTAATTGTCTATTGGCTATAACTACCTCACCATATTCCATTCCCATTGATGTTTCTACAATTACATATTCACATTTTTTTACTTGTTTGCCGTCTGGATCAAAAAAATATATTTTTCCAGGCTTTTTAAACCTAACTCCTATTATATTAGCCATTTATTTTTAAACTCCTCTCTAATGCAAATAAACAATTATCTATTGTCATATCATAATTACTATTTCTTTTTAATCTCTGCTTTGTTTCTTCAATAATTTCTATGCACTTTTCGTACTTTTGAGTGTTTGATATATCATTTACTATTTTACTTAGGGAAATTGTATTTATGTAATCTAATACATAATATATTTCATCTTTGTCGCTTGAAATAGTATCTTTTATATTCAAAATTTGTAATTCATTTAGATTTTCTAAATTATTGAATGTATCCTGTATTCTTTGGTAAATTTCTTGTTTGTCTTTAATTTTAAGTGCTTTTTCTATACTTCCACCAAAAGCTTTTATCATATCTACATTTATAGTTTGTCCTGTTCTATCAAAATACTCTTTTAGCTCATTATCTGTTAATCTTGAGAACGGAATTCTTATACAACGTGATTTAATTGTATTTAGCAATAGGTTTTCGTTACTTGTTATAAGTATTATTATTGCATATTCTGGTGGTTCTTCTAATGTTTTTAAAATGCTATTTTGAGCCTCTTTAGTCATGTTTTCACTATTATTGATAATATATATTTTTTTATTACCTTGTATAGGCTTTTCTAAAATATTATTTGTTAGTTCTTTTATTGTTTCTGTTTTTATGCTGTCCTCATTTTCATCTATAATAATTATATCTGGGTTATTTGAATTGTCAAAGCTTTCACATGCCTTGCAATGATTGCATGGCTTTGGTTCAGTTTCGCTTAAGCATATAATTGCTTTTGCAAATTCCTTTGCAAATTCAAATTTTCCTATGCCAGATGTTCCACTAAATATGTAACTGTGTGAAATATTATTGCTATCTATCATGTTTTTTAATGTTTCTTTATTTTCAGTATTACCAATTAAATTATTAAACATAAATTTCCTACTTTATCTTTCCAAATTTGTTTAAAGGCCAGAATCTAAAAGCCACCTTGCTTTCAATTTTTTCTACTGGAATACAACCAAAATCTCTACAGTCTGTACTATGATTTCTATTGTCTCCCATTGCAAAAACGTAACCTTCTGGTACAACAATGTCTGAAAAAGTCTTTCCTTCAGTTGTTGTGCCTTCTGATAAATATGTTTCATTTAGTTCTTGGCCATTTCTATATACTTTTCCGTTTTCAATTTTTATATGGTCTCCGGCAACTCCAATAACTCTTTTTATATAACTTGTTTTAGTTGTTTCTAAAACATAATACGCAAATTTGCTCCATAAACTTTTTGGGATATTATTGTATTTTGCTACTGGATAATCAAAATTAATTTTGTCTAATGTAATATATGAATCACTTGGAGCTTCAAATGTAATTATATCTCCAACCTTATAAGTTCCTTTTACTGTTCTTATCCATCTATTTAGCCAAAGTCTTTGACCTTCCTGCAAAGTATTATTCATTGATGTTTGTCTTACCACTGTAGGTGTTCCTATAAAGTATTTTACTGCTAAAGCTATAACAACAGCAATTAGTATACAATATGTCCATTCTATTATATTTTTTATCTTAGGATTCATTATATTTTCCTTCTTTCTTATGCTTCATTTTTTAAAATAGTAGGTATTGTTATAACAACTTCTGTTCCTTTTCCTACCTTACTTTTAATATCAATTCTTCCATTATTTTTATCTAATATTTCTTTTGCAATAGATAAGCCTAATCCTGTTCCTCCCATTTTTCTAGTACGTGCTTTATCTACCCTGTAAAATCTTTCAAATATTCTATCTAAATCTTTTTCTGGAATACCAATTCCATTATCTATAATTTTAATGTAAGCATCATTATACACAAAACCTACATAAATTTTTATTACTCCTCCGTCTTCTGTATATTTAATGCTATTAGATAAAATATTTAGTACAACTCTTTCTATTCCGTCTTTATCTGCTTTAACAGTTGGAACATTGGCAGTTACAAAACATTCCACTTTTTGATTTTTCTTATCTGCTTCAATTTGTAAATTTTCTAAACAAGATTTTACTAACTCGCCTAAATTAAATTCAATTTTCTCACATTCAATTTGTTCATTATCATACTTTGATAATATCAGCAAATCGTTTACTAGTTTTGTCATTCTAATTGATTCATTGTTTATTACTTTTAAAAACTTTTCTTGCATTTCTGGATCATATTCTGAGTTTGCAAGTGTTTCTGCATATCCCATTATTGATGTAAGAGGAGTTTTTAATTCATGTGATACGTCTGCTATAAATTCTTTTCTCATGTTGTCTAGTCTTACGTGTTCGGTTATATCTTGAATTAAAACTATTGCACCAGCAGGTCTTTCTAATTCATCTTTAAATGACGCAAAAAATATTTTTAAATATTTATCTTTTACATTAATTATTTTTCTCTCTGATTTTGCCCAATCTTCTAGATATATTATTTTTTCCAGGTTTACATCTAAATCTATACTTTTAAAAATCTCGTTAAAATTATTTTTTGGTCCTGTAAGCCCTAATAATGTTATTGCAGCTGAGTTTATGTGTATTATATTTCCATTTAAGTCAAATGCCATAATTCCATCTGTCATATATTGTAGTATTGTTTCTATTTGCTTTTTCTGTCTTGTTACTTTGTTTAAGTTTTCATTTAGTCCAACTGTCATTGTATCAAATGCTTGTATAAGTCCATCAATTTCTGTATTTCTTTTTGAATTATCAATTTTTAATTCTTCACCTTCTGCAATTTTTTCGGCACTTTTAATTAGCTTATATATTGGTCTTGTAATCACTCTTGATGTAAACCATATAACAATTATTGAAATACCCACAAATGCTGCTGTTATTATAATAAATACAAAAATATTTTTGTTAATTATTTCATTTTGTATGTTACTGTTTTGTAGCTCTTGTAT
Organism: uncultured Clostridium sp.; assembly: GCA_900553365.1. Lineage (GTDB taxonomy): Bacteria > Bacillota > Clostridia > TANB77 > CAG-508 > UMGS1781. Next base: position 4,914 of record USDL01000015.1, on the reverse strand, counting down.
TGTATATATGCCATAGCTAAGGAACATTAAAATGGCTAATACCATTATTATTAGTATTATTTTAACCTGTACACTTTTAAACATTTTTTTAGCTTAATCCTTTCTTTGCTTATCAGGATAATCCGTTTTTAAATAATATCCTATACCTCTCTTTGTTGCAAGTATTTTTGGTGATGTTGTATCATCTTTGATTTTCTTTCTAAGTCTTCTTACCAAAACGTCAACAGTTCTTTCGTCTCCTATATAGTCATATTCCCATACATTCTTTAAAAGTTCTTCTCTTGTTACTGCTTGTCCGTGTTTTAATGCTAAATATTTTAAAAATTCAAATTCTTTTAAGGTTATATCAATAGACTTGCCATCAATTCTTGCTTCAATTTTTCCCAAGTCTAAAACTAGGTTTCCAATATTAATTGTTTGTTCTGTTTCGTTTTCTGTGTCATCTTCTATTGTTGGTATATCTGTTTTTGGTTCTAATTTACGTAAGTTAGCTTTTATTCTAGCCATTAATTCACGTACGCTAAATGGTTTAGTAATATAATCATCTGCACCAAGTTCTAATCCTAAAATTTTATCAATTTCTTCGTTTTTAGCTGTTAACATTAATATTGGCATATTATATTTGCTTCTAATTCTTTTACATACAGTTAATCCGTCCATTTTAGGCAACATAATGTCTAGCAATATTAAATCTGGCTTTTTATTAAAAGCTAATTCTACGGCTGTTACACCGTCATTTGCTTCTAAAGTATTATATCCTTCTTTTTTTAAATTATATACTAAAATATCAACTATTGGGGGTTCATCTTCTACTATCAAAATAGTCTTTTGATTATTTTCTCCGTTATTTTCCATAGTGTTTTCTCCTTTTCATAATAACCTCTAGAGTTTACAAAATATGCAAAATAATTTACTACATTAATTTATATCATATATCTTTAATTTATACAAGTTTTTTTATGATTTTTTTACATTTTTTCAGCAATTATTACTCTGTCATTTCCTTGTAGGTCCTTATAATATTTTATATTTGTATAATTGAAATTTGATTTTAATATTTGGGTTATTGCGTCTTTTTGCTCGTCTCCAATTTCTAAGCATAATTTTCCATTACTTTTTAAATAATTATGGGCTTGTTTAATTATATCCCTGTAAAAATCTAGTCCATCTTGTCCGCCATCTAATGCTATTAATGGTTCGTTCTGTACTTCTTTGCTTAAGCTTTTTATCTCCTCTGTTCTAATATAAGGTGGGTTTGATACAATTATATCAAATTCATTATTAATGTTCTCAAATAAATTTGATTCTATGAAATTTATATTATTATCTATATTATTTATTTTGGCTAGTTGAAGAGCTTTAATACTAATATCTGATGCAAAAACTTCCGCTTCTGGAATATATTTTTTTATTGATACCGCTATTGCTCCGCTTCCAGTACACAAATCCAATACCTTTGGCTTATTGTATTCCTTTGCAATTTTAATGGTTTCCTCCACTAATATTTCTGTATCTGGTTGAGGTATAAGTACATCTTTATTTACATTAAACTCTATACCCATAAACTCTTGTTTGCCAATTATATATTGTATAGGTTCTCCATTTATTAAGCGAGTAATGTAATTTTTATAATATTCGAAATCTTGTTTGCTTAATTCTTTTTCATTATTAATTATTAGATACTCTTTTGGTACATTTAAGGTAAAAGCTAATAGTCTTCTTGCTTTGCTATGTGCCTCGTCTATATTATTTTCTTTAAGATTATTTATACATGCATATAGTGCTTCTTTTATTTTCATATTTTCCTCTTTTCGTTCTTCATGATAACATAAAATGCTATTTTTATCAAGTTATTTGCAAACTTCCTCTAGTATATTTGCTAAACATTGCATGCTGAGTAAACATTCACCTAGTGTATTTGCTGTTGCACCTACTTCTATAATACTTGCTCCATTACATATATGCTGGTTATATCTCGAATTTCTAACTATTATTGACCTAAACAAACCTGGGTACATTACATTTGCTGTTTCTTGTATTTTTATAGCTGTTTTTAAATTTTGAACCCAATTTGGATGCTCTAGTCCTCCACCATCTGTTCCAATTACAAACATAAGTTGTGCAACTCGCTGCCCGTTTACCATAACAGTTGGTCCATAAGTATCTCCATTTCCAACTGCATCACGATGTAGGTCTATTACTAGTCCTGCTGGTTTTTCATCTAATAATTTAGTTGCTGTATCTAAAGATCTTGCATAAGAACCTGAATAAGAAGGATAATCATGATATGTTCCATCATGTATAACATTGAATCCTTTAGCTGATAAATGTGTTGATAATTCTGTTCCTACTCTTACAACATTATAGTTTGAATCTGTTGTTCTATAGTTTCCTGTCATCTCATAGTTATATGTATCACATGGTGTATAGCTTTCACATGTATGTGTATGATAAATTAATATATCTTTTTTATTTTGTATTTCTACATCTGGAACAAGCATATCTTCGGTTAAGGTATAATTACTTTGATTATCTATTCTTGTTGTTCCATAAAAATTATTTGCTCGTGAAGTAAAATTTCTATCTGTAACTTCTTCTGTTGTAGCTATTTTAGATATTTCTATTTGTGGAGAAGCGGTAGGTTCAGTATTTACAGCTGGTTCTTGCTCTACTATTATCTCATTGTTTTGTATAATATCTACTTTATTATTAGTAACCTTGTTTGTTTTTAATATTGAAAGTTCCATACCCATTAATTTTGTGAGTTTTGCTTCGTTTTGCTCCGCTTCTATGTTTGTTACTTCTAAACATGGTATACTTAGCTCTAAGCATTTGGTTAAAAACTTTTTATTAGCTTTGCTAAATATTTGTTGATTTATATTTGATTTAGAATTTGTTATAAGTTTAGTTGTGATAAATAATATAGCTATCACTATAATTATTTTTACTAAATATTTGAGCATATCTTTTAAGTTAATTACTGCTACATTCATATACCAAACCATCCCTTCTATTTAAACTCGTCTTTTTAATATATATTTTCTTATACCAAAAATATGCTAAGGGGTATATTCCTTAGCATATTTCATATTCAAATATATTTAATTTAAGTGTTTCAGGTTTTGGCTCATCTTGATTTGCTTTTATTATATAATTTTGATTTTTTCCTTTTAGTTTTAAATTAGTTCTTTTGGTATTTAAAAGTATTCCATCTGTTACATTCATTCCTAAAGGTAATGTCTGGTTAGTGTTATTGTAATACATTATATTGGTAAAAGCTATACAGTTTGTGTTTTCCTTTAGAATAACTTTATGTAATTTGCCCTCTTTTTCTGTTGCTTGTTTTAAAGCATTTTCAGGGTTGATATAGAAAACATTTAAGCCATCTTCTAATTCTCCAACTTTATATATTGGCATTTCTATATTATTTTTGAATCTACCTATACATGCTTGTATGTTTGTAGATATTTCTTTTAACCTATTTGTATATTCTTCTATTGTTGCATCTTCTTTTAAATTTAATATAGCAAACTTATTCTTCTTGTTTTCTCTATGTTTTATATTTCCTAATGTTTGTATCTCATCACTTGAAGAAGATATGCTTCCAAATATATCAAAAGTAACAATTCCATCAGTATTTTTCATTTCATTTTTTAAGAGTTCAAGGTGTTCTTCTGGTATTTCTTCATTATTTATAACTTTATTTATATCATCTATAATGTTAGTTGTTGCTATAAATATGTTATCCGTTTCATCTTTTTGGAATATCGTTCTTTGCTCCTTATCAAATTGTTTTGATACATCTTCAAAATCTAATTCATAGTTAAATACCTTTTTTAATTTCTTATTTTTACTTACTTCTTCCAAACCAGCGTTTAATTGTTTTGATTCATCTTTGTTAGTAAATTTCCAAAACTCAAAAATGCTTTTTTTATGCTTATCTATTTCTTTTATATACTGAGTAGCATTAATAATTTTTATTTGAAGTATATCTATTCTTTTATTTATTGCCGTCATATCTAATTGTAAATCGTTTATTGCATTTGTTTCCTGGTCTAGGTTTGTATATAACGCCAAAAGTTCTTCTAATGTGTATACATCCTTTATTTCAGTTCTTTCGCAATATTTAAGTTTGCTGTTTTCTTCTTTTTCAACTTCTTTTTTATTTGTAGTATGAATTGTTGTTTTCTTATATTTAATAAAATACTTTAATCTCCCTAAAAAAGTCTTTTTACATTCTAGGAATGTTGATATTTGTTTTTCTTTCTCAAAATAATCCTGGTCAAGGTTTTTAGCAATTACTTTTAATGTTTTAAGCTTTTTATCAAGATTTATTTTAGTTTCTTTTGCTTTTATTAATTTTTCTAACCCTTGTATATATTCTTTTTTAATAAATGATATTAAGTCTTTATATTGTATTTCATTAGATTGATTATAGAAATGAAGTTCACCTTTTCTATCAAGTTTTATATCGAATTTATAGTAATGTGCTAATTGTGTTTCTAGTATAAATAAAGCTTTTAGAAGTTTATAGAAATTCTCTGCTTCTCCTTGGTCTTTAAGTACTATTTTATATTGTGTTTTTATTGTATCATAAATTGTTGCTTTTCCAACAATTTGTATACTCATATTATTATCCTTATCATATACTTCATGTATTATTGGCCAGTCCTTTGTAAAAAAGCATAAAAACCTTTCTAATTCTTCCATTTGAGAATTATTTAGATAAGCATTACTATAATCTGCATAGCATATTGGAACAAAGATTTTTTGTTCTTTATTTTCTAGTTGTTTTTTTATAACATAAAATAAAGCTGCACAATCAGTTTCTTTTATTGGCATAAGCATAAAGTATTTCTTTGAAATTACTGAGTAATGTATTTGCCATAAATAATCATTTGAGAAGCTTACATC
>USDL01000014.1 GCA_900553365.1 uncultured Clostridium sp. | reverse complement strand
TGACTTCAAAGCAATGTACAAAGAATTAAAAGGTCTACCAATGACAGTACGTTACCTAGATCCACCTCTACATGAATTCTTACCTACAGAGGAAGAAGATATAATAGCATTAGCAAAAGACATGGGAGTTACAGTAGAACATTTAAAAGCTAAATGTTCAGAATTACACGAATTCAACCCAATGATGGGACACAGAGGATGCCGTTTAGCTGTAACATATCCAGAAATAGCTAAAATGCAAACAAGAGCATTAATGGAAGCTGCTATAGAAGTTAAAGCAGAAGACGGATATGACATCGTTCCAGAAATAATGATTCCATTAGTTGGAGAAAAGAAAGAATTAAAATTTGTTAAAGATGTTGTTATAGAAACAGCAGAACAAGTTAAAAAAGAAAAAGGATCAGACATTGAATACCACATTGGTACAATGATTGAAATCCCAAGAGCTGCATTATTAGCAGATGAAATCGCAGAAGAAGCTGAATTCTTCTCATTTGGTACAAACGACTTAACTCAAATGACATTTGGATTTAGCCGTGATGACGCTGGTAAATTCTTAGATTCTTACTACAAAGCAAAAATCTATGAACAAGACCCATTTGCAAAACTAGACCAAAAAGGTGTAGGACAACTTGTAAAAATGGCTGTTGAAAAAGGAAAAGCTACAAGACCAACTATTAAGCTTGGTATTTGTGGAGAACACGGTGGAGAACCATCAAGCGTAGAATTTTGCCATAACACAGGATTAACTTACGTATCATGTTCACCATTCAGAGTTCCAATCGCAAGATTAGCAGCAGCACAAGCAGCAATTAAAAATCCAAGAAAATAAGTTTAATACTTGATATTTCAAGGAAAATAAGGAACGGCTTAAACGCCGTTCCAAAAAAATTAAAAAATTTTAAAAAAAGTATTGACATTTACTAAAAAATAGTTTATAATATCAAACTGTGAGCGGGAAATGCAGGTGTAGTTCAATGGTAGAACCCCAGCCTTCCAAGCTGGATACGTGGGTTCGATTCCCACTACCTGCTCCAAATTAAACTAGCTGTTAAGGCTAGTTTTTTTATGCAAAAAAACATTAAACTATACCTTTATTCATAGAAAATTTACTTAAACTCTTGACAAAATATGGCAAAACAATTAAAATTATATTAAATTATAGAAAAAACAATAAAAATTTACATAAAAAAGTTGCAAGAAATGTAAAAAAATGCTATAATTAAAGAGGAAAAGCGAATGGAGGTGCTAAAGAATGATAAGATTAAATAAAAAAATATTTATTTCAATAGCACTTACGATTTTAATAGCATTAATACTTATAAGTCCTGTATTTGCATCAACTTTAGATCCTAATCAATATAATCCAAATCCAAGCCTTAAAGGTAGTACAAAATTTGTTGATTCAGCAGAAAAGGTATTAGGAGTAATAAAGTATATAGGAATAGTAGTTTCTGTTTTGGGACTTGCAATAATAGGAATAAAGTATATGATTAGCAGTGTAGAAGGAAAAGCCGAATACAAGAAAACAATGTTTCCTTACATTTTAGGATGTGCTATGCTAGGAGGAGTTTCTCTACTATTGCAATTAATCGAAAGTATTTTAACTGATTAAAGAGGTGGTAAAAATGGTAAAAAAGTTGTTAGTTATAATTTTAATGGTAATAGCTGTAATTACATATTTACCTAATAAAACACTTGCTTTAGATAATGTAATAAGTTCAGGAAAAAACTTTATGAGCTCAGCAGATCCAAATAAGGAAGTAATAAATCAAGAAAAATTAAAAAGTACATCTAAAACAATATACAACATATTATTTGCAATAGCACTTGTACTTGCAGTAGGAGTTGGACTAGTAATAGGAATTCAGTTCATTTTTGGAAGTGTTGAGGAACAAGCAAAGGTTAAAGAAACTTTAGTTCCATACATAATAGGGGTAGTTATAATATTTTCAGCATTCACAATTTGGAAAATAGCAGTAGAGATTGGAAATGATGTAGCTCCAACACCAGAAGCTAGTGGAAGCAGTAATCATACTTCAAGCTAGGGAACAGAACATGGTGGCAGTGGAGGAAGTTTTGGAGGCAGAAGTGCAAATTATTAGTTTTTAACATTTTCTTAAAATAATTTAAGAAAGGTCAAAATAAAATATATTTAAGAAAGGGGAAAAAATATGAAAAAATCTATGAAAATTGTTTCAATACTAATGATGGCAGTAATGATGATAATGGTAGCAACACCAGTATTTGCAGATGTTGATCCAAATACTGCAATTAGTGGCATAAATCCAAACTATAGTGGAAATAATGATTTTGTTACAAAAATGGGTAACATTATTGGATTTTTACAATGGGCAGGAGCAATTGCAGGTGTTCTTATTATCACAATATTTGGTATTAAATATATGATGGGAAGCTTAGAGGAAAAAGCAGAATATAAGAAAACAATGATTCCATTTATAGTAGGAGCAGTTGTATTATTTGCAGCACCACAAATTGCAAAATTAATATTTAGTATTCTTACTTAAAAGCATAAAAGCTGGTCTATGAACCAGCTTTTTTTTTATGCACATTTGTTACAAAATTATTACAAAAATATTAAACTTTCATTACATTTCCTCAAATTATATCAAATTAATACAATCTTTGCTATAATATATGTATATACACTTAGAAATTATTAGTAACAAAGGGGGAATTGTTTTGGCAACTCACGAAATACCAAGAAATGTTAAAGGTGAACGGAAGAATATTAATGATTTTTACAACAAAATCACTACTATATACTTGTGGTGCAGGTGCTTTTGGATTAATATTTTATTTTATATTTGGTATGCTTCTTGGACTAACCTGGTTAGGAATTGGGCTAACATTATTATTTGCGATAATTGGATTTGCAGTTGCAACTTTTAAAATTCCAGATACAAATGCATTTGAGTTAACAAGAAAAGCAGGGGGAGAATACATAGATAAAGTTTTTATTAAATGGTTAAAATTTAGAAAAAAAGGCAACCGAATTTATACTTATGTAGATGCAAAGGAGGAAACTAAGTAATGGATAGTTTAATGAGTGGATTAACGATAGTGTTAATATTTTTAGTATTAATGATAATTATTTTGGCTTTTGTATATTGGAATATGAGTAGAAAAGCAAAAAGAAAAGCTGAAGAAGAGGAAAATACTTCAAGTTCAGTTGGAGCAACGACTAAAGTCGCAACAGAATATACAAAAAAATCAATCTTTAAATTTATGCAATTTGATAAAATTGAAGATAATATGATAATTCAAGATAATGGACAAAGATATTTAATGGTAATTGAGTGTGAGGGAGTAAACTATGATTTAATGTCTCAAGTTGAAAAAACAGCAGTTGAAGCTGGATTTGTTCAGTTTTTGAATACATTAAGATACCCAATTCAATTATATGTTCAAACAAGAACAGTAAACATAGGTGAAAGTATACAAAACTATAAAAATCGTTTAGCAATTACGAAAAAAGAATTAGATAGCAAACAAATGGAATACAACAAAATGTTAAAGGCAGAAAACTATAATGAAAAAGACACAGAAACAGTTAGAAGAGAATTAATTAGAATTAAAAATTTGTATGAATACGGAAAAGATGTTGTAGACGATATTCAAAAAACAAGCTCAAACAAAAATGTTTTAAGAAAACACTATTACATTGTTGTACCATATTATGCAGCGGAAATAGGAACAGAACTTTTAAGTGAAGAAGAAAAAAAAAGCATGATATTCTCAGAATTATATACAAGATGCCAAAGTTTGATTAGAACACTATTTTCTTGTGAAATGAAGTGTAAAATATTAAACTCAACAGAACTTGTGGAATTATTGTATATAGCATATAATAGAGATGATTCTGAAAGCTATTCAGTAGAAAAAGCAATTCAAGCAGGATACAGCGAGTTATATTCAACGGCACCAGACGTTTTAGATAAAAGAATGAAAGCAATAGACGAAAAAATAGAAGAAAATGCGGTAAATATAGCAAGAGAGGCAATTGATGAGGTTCGTTTAGAAAAAGAAAGAAAAATAAAGAAAAAAGAAGAAGAATTTGAAAAACTAGTAAAGCAGATGGCAGAAAAAATGCTTAACGAGAACAAGAAATATATAGGAAAAGATGTTACAGAAAAGGCAATAGAAAAAATTCAAAAAACAGAAGAAGGAGGAAAAGAACATGAGCAAAAAGCAAAGAAAACCACAAGAAGAGTATCAAATGAAGAATAACTTTAACGATAATAATCAATTAGAATATGATATTTTAAGAAAAAAGACTATCAAAGAATTAATAGCACCTTCTGGTATAGACGCATCAAACATTGACCATTTAGAGATTATTTCAAATACTACAAGATATGCAAGAAGTTTCTTTGTATCAAGTTTGCCTCGTATGTGTACATTTCCAGAATTATTTAGAGATATGTACTTATTTGGTGACATAAACACTTCTGTATATATTAACCCAGTTCCAGAAGCTCGTTCACAAAATGAACTAAATAGAGTAATAAATCAATTAGAAACAGAGAGAATTGTTGCTGCTGATAGAGGAAATATAAACCGTGAAAGTATTTTAGCACAAAAAAGACTTGAAGCTGAAGGGTTAAGAGATCAAATAGCATCAGGATTTAATAAATTATTTGAAGCATCAGTTGTTGCAACCCTTTTTACATATAATTTGCAGTCATTGGAGGCACAATCTAAACTGTTAGCAACTGAACTTTCAAAAACTTTGGTTGGAATTAAATCCGCTTGGGCAATGCAAGATGAAGCTTTTCAATCTAATGTGCCACTTATGAAAAATCAAATAGATAAAACACACACTTTTGACCGTAATTCTATGGCAACAGCGTTTCCATTTACAACCTCAGAAGTTGGTCACTTAACAGGTATTCCCCTAGGAATGAACAAACAGACAGGCGTTCCAGTATTATTTGATAATTTCCATCCAAGTTTAGCCAACTACAATATGGTAGTATTTGCTAAATCTGGTGCTGGTAAATCTGTTACAATGAAAACATTAATATCTCGTTCAGCAGTATTAATGGGAATAGAAAGTTTAGCACTAGATGCAGAAGGTGAGTACAAAATAGTGGCAGAAAGCTTAGGAGGAATAAATGTAGTACTTAGCCCAACATCTAATACAATAATTAACTTATTTGATATAGAAGAAGAAAAAGTTAAAGATGAAATAACAGGAAGAGAAAGAACAGTATTAAACGTTGAAAATAAAATTGAAGACGTAACACAAGCGTTAATAACAATGGCAAGAGGTAGTACAAGAAGTGATGAAGTAAATGAGCTTACAAAACAAATAATAGCAGAAGCAGTAGCAGAAGAATATACAAGATGTGGAATAACAGCAGATCCAAACAGCCTATACACTGATGGTGTAACAGGTAATATTAGAATAAGTGGAATTGGCAGAGAAAAAAAATTAATGCCAACAATAGGCTCATGGTATAAAACTTTGCTTAAAAAAGCAGAAGAAAACACAGATGAAAACTATACTTTCCACTATAGCTACTTAAAAAAAGTTATGAAGCAATATGTAAGAGAATTAAATGGTCAGATGGCATATTTTGATGGACAATCAACATTCGACTTATTAGAAGGTGTACCATTTATAAACTTAGACATTTCTCAACTAGAAGAAAGATTTGCAAGACCACTTGCACAACAAATACTACTATCATGGATATGGGAAAAATTTGTAAAGAAAAATAGTGAAGATAGAAATAAAGCAACTAAGAAAAGAGTTTTAGTTGATGAGGCATGGATGCTTTTACCATTCCCAGAAGCAGTAGACTTCTTAAACAAGATGGCAAGACGTGCAAGAAAAAGAAATGTATCACTAGCAATAGTATCACAGAGATTCCAAGATTTCTACGAAAAACCTGAAGCACAAGCAGTACTAACATCATCAGACACAAAGCTATTTTTAGCACAAGATAAATCAGAAATACAATACTTGAAAGAAGTATTCAAATTAAGTGAAGGTGAAGCAAACTTCCTTATTACATGTACAATAGGAGAAGGTTTATTCAAAGTTGGACCAGATACAGCAATTTTACAAATAACACCAACAAGAAAAGAATTTGAATTTATGGAGACAAACTTAAACAAATTAGCTGAAAGAAATGGATAAAAATATTAAAAATAACAGAAATTTACATAAAAAACTTTAAAACTAAAGAAAAATATGGTATAATAAAATAGAATGTAAACCTTTATAGAGAGGGGAAAACTTTAAAATGAATGTTTTTAAAAATGCGGTAATAAAAAAGATATTAATAGTGTTAATAACGATAATAATGATAAATAATTTTATTATGCCAAATTATGTTTGTGCAAAAGATTCAATTCAAAAAAATTTAGTATCAAGCTTTTTCTATCTTCTTTCTTACGCTGGTGACGCGGCAATAAGTATAATGCAAAAAATTATGCTTGGTGATGGAGATATTGAGGCAGGTGGTCAATATTTTATTAAGTATTCCCCAGGAGCAATATTTGCAAATGAAGTGCCAGGATTAAAAATTAATTTTACATCGGCAACACCAAATGATGGAACAACTACTCATCTAGGAGTTGATGCAGATAATAAAGATGAATTCTTAAATATATTGGAAAGACTTGGAAATGCAAATGTTCAAAAGAATACGGAAATGTCAATTCAACAATTAGCAACATCAGGAAGTAACTTACAGATGTCTTATATAGGACAATATACAAATCCTTATACAAACAAAACCAATTATTTTTTATTAACATCACCTAAAAGGCAATGTTTATTTTTAGGAAAACATTCATTTGTTGGTTTCTCAGCAGATGGAGGATATGATGATGATGGAAAGCATAAAAATTTCACGCAAACAATTAATAGCGACACAAAGTACATTTATATGTGGATATTACATGATAAGCTTTATGTTTTGGAATCAAGTGATGATATCAGACATGTATCTGCACAGGATTTGGTTGACAAACGTACATATTATAATAATGTAAATGATTTAAGCAATGAAATAGATAAATTAAGTGCTAATATTACTGATCTAGGTGGATATAATGCAGAAGGGTTCTTCGAAAGACAAGAGGTTATACAATGTGCAAATGGAACATTATACTCATATAACTTATCAGCAATAAGTGGAGAAACTGTTTATAAGGAATCTGTTGCTTATGAATTACAATCTAATATTGCAACATGGTATAGAGCACTTAGAATGGTGGCTATAGTAGGGTTATTATCTGTATTGGTTTATTTAGGAATAAGAATAATTTTAAGCAGTACTTCAGCACAGGATAAAGCAAAATACAAAAGTATGATAAAGGATTGGCTAGTAGCAATTTGTTTATTATTTGTTTTACATTACATAATGACATTTATGCTAGCTCTTACAGATGATATAATTGGTTTTATTAAAGATAATGTAATTAAACAAGGTACAGATACGGATGCTTATGACGATTTAATTAGCGTTGTACGAAATAATTACTCTGATTCAGCCGAAGCTGTAGACCTTCCATGGGAAACGGCTGGATATACTGTTATGTATCTTGCATTAGTAATATTAACAGGTATATTTACTATACAATATCTAAAAAGGGTTGTTTTTATGGCATTTCTAACCATGATATCACCACTTATTGCTTTGACATATCCTTTAGATAAAGTTAAAGATGGCAGAGCACAAGCATTTAATTATTGGCTAAAAGAGTATATTTTTAATTGTTTGATACAGCCAGTTCACTTGTTGCTATATGTAGTTTTTATTAACAATGCAATAGATTTTGCAACTAAAAATATATTATACTCAATTGTTGCACTTGCATTTATGGTACCAGCAGAAAAAATTATAAAGGAAATGTTTGGACTAAAATCAAGTTCTCCATCTAGTACTTTAGGTGCAGCTGCAGGTGGTGCATTTATGATGAGCATGCTAAATAAGATAAAATCTAAACCACAAAAAGGTGAAGAAGATGCTGGAGCAGGTGGAGGAAAAACATCAAACGGAGTAAGGACAGCTAGTAGCAGTCCAATTATTCAGGCAAATAATAATAACCCGCATAATAATAACCCGCATAATAATAACCCGCATAATAATAACCCGCATAATAATAGCCATAACAGCAATAGCAGAGGTAGCAATTATAGTATAGCCAGAGGCTTAGGAGAAATAACTGGTGTTAATAAGTTAATTTCAGCTACAGGCAGATCATTAAAAAATGGTATGAAGGGGGCAACAAGAAAAACAGCTGGAGCAGCTTTAGGAGCTTTATCAGGAACTGTAATGCTTGCAAATGAAGTTGCAGATGGACACCTATTTGAAGATCCAGGAGGAGCTTTAAGCAAAGTTGGAGGAGCAACTGTAGCTGGTTATGCAGGAGGAAATGCACTAGCTGGAAATGCAATGGGAAAAATTGAAAGTGGTGCAACAACATTCCAAAAAGGAGCAATGGGAGTTGAAGCATATAATAATCAGGCATTTGATAAACAATTCTTCAATTCAGATAACTACAAAATTATTGCACAAGATCCAATTATTCAACAAGAATGGGGCAGAAGAAACATTAAAGAGGTGGCTCAAACATTTTTAGATAATGGAATTTCAGACCAAAGTGTTATTAGAAGTGCAATGCAAAATGGTGTAAATGGAGATGAATATAAGTCAATTTCTTCAATGGGAGTAACAGATGTTAAACATTACAGAAAGGTTAGAGATAAAAATAGACATAAAGGATTAAGTGCTTCACAAATTGCAGCTCGTATGCAAATAGCTAAAAATTTACCATCAAACTTATATAATGATAAAGATGGATTTATTAGATATGCAAAGAGATTTGGAATAGAAGCTGCTGATGCAGAAAAATTATTTTCAGAAATTGATGATTTTATATAAACAATATTATAGGCAGATTTTATATCTGCCTATTTAAGTAGAGAGGTGATACAATGAACAATGCAATAAATGAAGATCCAAAACTAGCTAGAGAATTTAGAGAAGAAAAATCAAAATTTGAAAAAAAATTAAAGAAAAAAGCAAACCCAGTTCGAAAAGTAATTATGAATGCAATAAAAGCAGCTGTAATTCCAATGGTAATATTATTGGCAAAGATATTGGCTGTTGTAATTCTTGTTACTGTACTTATTTCCGCATTTGTTAATCTTTTAGATGGTAATAGCTCTGGAGACTCAATTTCAAATAATGAAGAATATAATTCTACTATATCTAATGGAGGTGGAATTGACCTTACAAATACAGAATGGAATTTTACTAAAGATGAAATTCAAAAGTTTATTGAAAATTATAACTCTTCAAATAGTGCACTAAAAAATGATATGATTAATAATATTGATAAAATAATAAAATGGCAAAATGATTATGGCTATAGTTCTGCTTTTTTAATTACAATTGCATTTGAGGAAAATAGAAATGACTTTGAAACTTTTTTAGATGAAGTAAATGAAAAAGCAGGAGAATGGAAGAAAAACCAATATAAAACAACTAAGGAAATTGCAAAAGATTATGTTGGGGATGATACTGCAAATGAATGGGCAAATAATATAGAAAACAAAATGCAAGAGGTTGCATTGAATTCTGACATTATAAAATATGGAGAAATAAGCATTTCAGGAGATGGATATCCAAATTCTTATATTAGTAAAACAGGAAAAACATATAGAAACTATAAACAGAACATTGGTTCATATTCACTAAGCCAATGGTGTGGAACATCAATTGTAAAGAAGGATGGATGTTCTCTAATAGCAGTAACTATTATTGTAAGCGGATATAGAAATAGTGAAGTAAACCCATTGGAATTAGCTCAAAAATATGCAGTAAAAGGTGCAGGAATGAGTATTCCAGGAGCTTTATTAGGAGAAGGAATTTCATTTACAGAGCCACTCGGAGCAGATATAACCTTTTCAGAACAGCAAAAGGAAACTATTAAAAACTATGTAAAAGGTTCAGGCCCAGCTATTATAAAAGTAGTGCCACCTAGCCAATTTACTAATAGTACACACTTTATGGCATTATTAGATTACAATGCTTCAACAAATGAGTTTTATCTATCTAATCCATATACAGGAAATAATTCATATGGCGTAAGTGGCTGGATTGATGCTGACAGAGTTTTAATTGGATGTACAAGATTTTATGCCATTAAATAAGGAATGATGTTTATGAAAAATATTAAATTACTTATAATAATATTATCAATATTAGTTATTGGTTTAATTATTACACTAGCAATATTGAGAATGGAAAGCAAAAACACAAAAAGAAATGTGATTAGTAACAATATCACTCCAAGCATAGAAAACAATATAAATAACGATATAATTTCTCCTAAAACAACAATATTAACATTTAATACAAGTATCGAAAAAGAGACTTCAAATTCAGTTTTATACAGTTTAAACAGGAATATTAACAAGTACTTTAACTATATCAAAGAAAACAACGAAACAGCAATAAACGAACTAGGAGGAAACAGTATTTATTTAATAACAAATAATGTAAAATATGTTGTTAAACAAGCTTATGTAACTCAAAATCAGTATATGTCTAAATACTATACTTACGGAACTTTAACCATTGCAAATGGCAATTATACAGCCCAAACGCAGGAAATATATATGATTCTTTACTTAACTGCTGAAAATAAAGGATATAAGCTACAAACAATTTCAAAAGAGGAATACTTAAATAGAACAGCACTAGAACAGAATGACACAATTGAAATACAAGAAGGCACATATAATAAGTTTGAATATGAATATATTGATAATGTAAAACAGATGGAAATTTATTTAGAAGACTACTCATTTCAAATATTCAATAATACAGAAAATTCATACAATTTGTTAAACACTGAATATAAAGAAAAAAGGTTTAAAGATTTACAAGCGTTTGTGCAGTTCCTAAATGAAAAACAAGGTCAATTACATAATATCAAAATTAACCAATATACAGTTGATGAAGAAAACCAAAATAAAATATACAAAGGAACTGACCAAAATGGAAATTATTATGAGATAATAGAAAAATCATATATGAATTATGAAATAATTTTAGACAATTATACAATGCTTGATTATTCAAATGATAGTGATGAAAATAAAATAAAACTAAGTGCTGAAAAGTTCATCCTAATGCTTAATTCAGCAGATTATACAAACGCATACAACCTATTAGAGCCAAGTTTTAAACAAATAAATTTTCCAACTGAGCAAGACTTCATAAACTATGTAAAAAATAACTTTTATGCACGAAACATAGTTGCTTCAAAAGACTTAAGTGAAGATGGCATTTGCACTGTTACAATTAAAGACAGTATAAGTACACAAGCAAATAAAATACAAAAACAGTTTAAAGTAATAATGGGTGAAGGCATGAGTTTTACAATAGAATTTAATATATAATAAAAATTAAAAAATGAGGTGATTTTAATGGAAGAAAATGAAGGAAAAGAAGGAAAGGATTTAGCGGTTGATTTAAAAGAATCAAAATACTATGAAAATGCTTCTTTGTTTAGAAAAACTAAAGAAAAAAATAATATCATCCTGGATAATGTATTAATAGAAGAAAAACAAGTTGAATCTAAAAATGGAGAAAACGACTATACAGTGGAATATGGTATATATATTAAATTCAACGGAGAAGATGTTTTAATTGCAAATATTGATGAAGAAGGAAAATTAATTCCAAATAAAGAGTTACTAAATGATGATAAATACTCAGATGAAGACAAAAGAAAATTAGGAGATTTAATAAATCTTTTAGGATTTGAAAAGGACAATGTGGATTTTGAAAAATTACAAGAGCAGCTAAAAGAAATAGAATCAAAAACAAAAGAAGAATTAGAACAAGAAAGAGAAGAAGAAAAAAATAAAGATAGCATAAAAGATGAAGAACAAGAACAAACAGATGAAGAAAAAGAAGATGATGAAAAGGAGCTAGGGAATGCAGAACAAGAAAAGGAACAAGAAGTATTAGCAAAGAAAAAAGGAATAAAAGTAAATAACATATGCAAAATAAGAAGAGATAGCCAATTTTATAAGAATTATCCAAACATTCCCAAAACAGCTTATTTCTATTTAGATTCAAAAGATAGAATTCATGCAGAATATTTAGATAAAGATGGCCAAGCTCAAAAATTACCTGGTTTTGAAGAAATAAAAGATAGAACAGAAGTTACAAGACTTGGAAATGATGGACAAGATGTAAAAGAAGAAATACCATATAGGGTAATGACGGCAACAGGCCTAGAAGACAAAAACCATAATACACAAGACATTAGAATTGCAATGTATAAAGACCAATATGGGTATTTAAAAATAGAAACAATACACCAAGGAAGAAATGGGGAATGGGAAGGAAAAAATATAGATATTCATGGAACTGATAGAAATACAGAGAGAATGAATAACTTAATAGATGAAAAGAATAAAACACCTCAAACAGGAGTGCTTGCAAAAAGGCAAGAAAAACTAAAAACAAGTGGATATAGCCAAGATGGATTATCAATAGATGAATTTAGCAAACAAAGAAAAATAAATGAATACATGGAAGATGGATATACTTTTGAGGAATCAAATAAAATTTATGACTATGTTGTTGGTGAACTACAACTAACAGAGGAAGATGCAAAACTAAAAGTAAATGAAGAAAGTGAACATACAAAACAAGAAGAATCAAAAGGCAGAGATATGGGAGAAGAAGCTTATGATAGATTAATAAATAGAAGACACTAAAAATTGCTTTAATTCGCGCTATATGGTATAATAAATGTATTAAATACCCAATAAGGGTGTGAATAAAGGAGAAAAATCATGCTAGTGTTTTTGCTTAAGGTTCTCTTAGGTTGGCTTGACTTTTGCCTTTGGATTGCTGTTATCACCTATATCATTGATGTGATTAGAAACAGGAATAATGGCTCTCGGATAGGCAATTGGATTGGTTGGCTAGTTATGCTAGGAGTGGCAATTGCCATACTTATCTACTTTGCCAATTAAGAGACAAAATCTCCAAACCAACTCGAATGAAAATTTCGAGTTGGTTTTTTTTATATAAAAAAATGAAAATAATATATTGTATAAAATTTTTCAAAAATTCCAATAATAAAATTAGGGAGATGATTTGTTTTGAAAACTAGAAAAATTTTAATCTGTTTAATATTATTTATTATGCTACTTTTCACATACAGTAATTCACAAGCCATGACGCATTACCAAGTAGTTGGAACAACAACTGGCTTAGTTACAGCCTCTGCCTTAAATGTAAGACAAGGTCCAGGAACAAACTTCAAAGTTGTAACGATGATATATAAAAACGAATATATACGTATATTTGCAAAAATTGGAGACTGGTATGTAATACAAACTAATAGTGATTATATAGGAATGGTAAGTTCTAAATATGTTAAATTAATATATCCAACAAAGGGAGCCTCAGATGAACAAGAAAAAACAACTCCACCCGCAAGTGGAAATGAATTAACAGCAGATGAACAAGAAACCTTTGATTTGGTAAATGCAGAAAGAGTTGCAGCTGGACTCACAGCATTAAAAATTGATAGTGAATTGCAAAATGTAGCTAGAGCAAAAGCACAAGATATGGTAACTAACAACTACTTTTCACATACTTCACCAACTTATGGCTCACCATTTGACATGATGAAGAGCTTTGGTATAAAGTATAAGACAGCAGGAGAAAATATTGCAGGAAATTCAAGTAACAGCGGTGCAGTAAAAGCATGGATGAATTCATCAGGGCATAAAGCAAATATTTTAAATAGCAATTACAACTATACAGGACTAGCAGTTGTTAAAAGCTCAAAGTATGGAAAAATATATGTTCAAATGTTTATTGGAAAATAAAAATTATCAAAAAACATCCACAGTATACACAAATATACTGTGGATAATTTTTATTTAATCCACTTCCTTAATTTACCATAGAAAAAATGCACCTTTGCTTTGTATTATTTAGTGTTTTATGATATACTTAATTTATTATTAGAGTTAAGGAGAAAACCCAGTAAATGAACAAAAAAACTGCAATAGAAATAATAAAAAAATTAAAAGCATATTATCCAGAGTCTACTTGCAGCTTGGATTTTGCAACACCATTCCAAATGGTTGTAGCAGTAATGCTTTCTGCACAATGTACTGATGATAGGGTTAATAAAACCACACCAAGTTTGTTTGAAAAATACCCAACACCACAAGATATATGTAATCTTGATATAAGTGAACTAGAGCAAATAATACATCCATGTGGATTTTACAGAAACAAAGCAAAAAGCATTAAGGCAATGGCAAAAGAAATAATGGAAAAATATAACGGGCAAGTACCTCAAACCATGGAAGAATTAATGAGTTTGCCTGGAGTAGGAAGAAAAAGTGCAAACGTAATAATGCTAGAAGCTTTTAACAATCCACAAGGAATTGCAATAGATACACACGCAAAAAGAATTGCAAATAGAGTAGGACTATCCAAAGAAAAAACACCAGAGAAAATCGAACAGGAAATTTTAAAGTTAATTCCCAAAGAATACTATAAAGATGTAAACCATTTATTAGTATGGCATGGAAGAAAAATATGTGATGCAAGAAATCCAAAATGCATAGAATGTCCAATAAAAGAGTTTTGCAATAAAAATAAAACAAGTAACCCAAAATCACCTTAGATAATATAATAATCTAAGGTGATTTTTATGAAATTAGCAATTTGTTTAGCAGGTGGAGGAGCAAAAGGAGCTGCACATATAGGAGTGTTAAAAGCAATAGAAGAGGCAAACATTAAGTATGATTACATAGCAGGTGCTTCATCAGGAAGTATAGTAGCAAGCCTTAGAGCTATGGGGTATACACCAGATGAGATTTACGAACTGTTTAAAAAGTATTGCAAGAAAATTAAACATGTAGACTTTAAAAATGTTTTAAAACTATTAATGGGAATGGTTTTAAAAAGAAGCATCATAATAGATGGATTAAATAGTGGAGAAACAATAGAAAAAGTAATAAATGAAGCAGCAAGTAAAAAAGGCATTTCTAATCTAAACCAAATAAAAAATAACTTGCTAATTCCAAGTGTGGAGCTAAATACAGGTATGCTATATATGTTTTCCTCAATAAACAATAGGGAAATATATTCGGATGAAATAAAATACATATATGATATTAATATTGGGAAAGCAGTAAGGGCAAGTTGCAGTTATCCAGGTGTTTTTTCACCATGTGTATTTGATGATGATGAACTAATAGATGGTGGAATACGTGAAAATATTCCTTGGAAGGAAGCAAAAGCAAATGGAGCAGACAAAGTTTTTTGTGTGAAATTTGAAAACAAAAAGAAGGCAAAATGCAGAAAAAACATTATAGATGTTTTAACAGGTTCAATAGATATATTATGCCATGAACTATCCAACTATGAGATAGATGGAGCAGATTACATGCTAACACTAAGAACTAAAAATATATCGCTATTAGACTGTTCTAAAATTGACGAATTATATGAACTTGGTTATAAAGAGGGAAAGAAATTTTTGCAAAAAAATATACTTTAAATTGAAAAAAACATCCAAATATGTTAGTATATAGCATAGGAGGAAAACCAATGACAAACTTAATAGATTATGTAAAAACAAACACAAATAGTATATTAGAACAAAATCAAATAAATGAAATAGATAACATGATATTTGCAAGGCTTTCATACATGCCGTTTAAACATATTGATATGTGTGCTAAAGAAACAATTCAAAGTATTGCAATGAAAATGCAAGACTTAGAACAAGCAAAATACATCTGGGGAGATGATAAGCCATTTTTGCAAGAACTTGGAAAAGCAAAAAGATATAAAGATATTGTTGTAACAGACTATGTAGAAATAGTAGATAACTCAGCTGAAAAGCAATTTGCAGCAATAACAATAAGCTTACCAGATATAAGATATATTTCATATAGAGGAACAGATTCATCTTTAGTTGGCTGGAAAGAAGACCTTAATATGGGATTTATGGAAAATGTACCATCACAAATAGAAGCTGTAAACTACCTAAATGATATTGCACAAAAATACAAAGAAGATTTTATCCTAGGAGGACATTCAAAAGGAGGCAATTTGGCCGTATATGCAGCAGTTTTTTGCAAAGATGAAATAAAGCCAAAAATAAAAAGAATAATAAATGCAGATGGACCAGGACTCGATAAAAGCGTTATCCAAACCTTAGCATATAAAAAAGTGTTAAATAAAATAGAAACATATATTCCACAATCTTCAGTAGTTGGAAGACTTTTAGAACATGAAGAAGAATATCAAGTTATAAAAAGCAATCAAAAAGGATTCATGCAACACGATATTTTCTCTTGGGAAATTGAAAACGATAAATTAGTAAGAATTGAAAGAGTTACAACAAACAGCGAAATCTTCAATGGCATATTAAGAGACTGGCTTAAAAACACAACCCCAGAAGAGCGAAAAGAATTCATAGACATGCTTTATGAAATTGTAACAGCTACCAAAGCAACAGAAGTAAGCGACTTTAGAATAGACACAGTCAAAAAAATTGCTCAAATACTAGGTACATATAGAAGCAGAAAAAAAGAAGAAAAAAAAGAAATGGAAAAAATGATTAAACTACTAATTTCAAGCACAATAAAGATAATTAAGGAATCTAGGAAAAATGAAAAAGTAAAATAACATAATTAAGCCCCCATACGAATACACTTAAACAAAAGTATTCTTATGGGGGTTTTTATATGAAAGGAGTATCAATAGAAGACCGTGCAAGAGGGTTAGCACAATATATAATAGATACAGGAGACACGGTAAGAGGAGCAGCAAAAAAATTTGGGGTTTCTAAATCAACAGTACACAAAGATGTAAGTGAAAGATTAATACATATAAACAAAGCATTAGCAATAGAAGTAAGAAAAGTACTTGATGAAAATAAAGCAGAAAGGCACATAAGAGGAGGAATGGCAACAAAACTAAAATATGAAAAAGAGCACGAAAAATATATAACTCACCATTAATAGTTTGTAACAGTAAAAAAGACTCAGACAAAGTAACATCACCGCAAAATTCGACATAAAATATAATAGCTTGAAGTAGTTTTGAGGTGGTAAAGGTGAGATTAAAAAAAGGAGACTATGTTGCAAGAAAGTCTTATGGAAAAGACATCTTTTTTATTATAGATAGAATAATAAAATTAAAAAATGGTAATAGCTATGCAGTTCTTAAAGGTGTAACTATTAGAATAGAAGCAGATGCACCTTTAGATGATATTGAATTAATAGATTACAAAAGAATAAAAAGTCAAGAACGAGGATTTGAGGAAACACTTGAAAAACGAATAAACAACAGACACATAGATTATAGAAGCTATATAGTAAAAACAGGCAAGATACTTCATTTAGATGGAGACAAAAGATATAGTGAAAAATCAATGAAATATTATAAAAAAATTGGATTAAACTCTATTGTAAAAAATATACCAGAAAATAAACAACCATTAATGGTAAGAGCATTGCTAGAAAAATACAACCCAGATATTTTAATAATTACAGGACATGACGCAATGCTAAAAAAAGGAATAAACTATTCAAACATATATAATTACAGAAACTCAAAAAATTTTATGAATACAATTAAAGAGGCTAGAAAATGGGCAAAATCATCAAATAAATTGGTAATTTTTGCAGGAGCATGTCAAAGTTTTTTTGAAGCATTAATAGAAGCTGGAGCAGATTTTGCGTCTTCACCAGGAAGAATATTAATAGACTTTATAGATCCTCTTGTAGTGGCAGAAAAGGTGGCTATAACCGATAGAAATAAATTTGTAAGCAGCTTAGATATTGCAAGAGAAATTAAGGAAGGAGAAAAGGGAATAGGAGGAATTGGTGCAATGGGCAAAAGTAAAAAGTATGTAACCAAAATGTAATAAAAATGTAATAAAACGCATAAAAAAACAGCAAACCCTACAAACACAAGAAATACCAAAAATAGACATAATAAAACAATTTTTGACAAGTATAAATTAGGATGATATAATACAGCAAATTGATTGAGAGGATGTGTAGTCGTATGATTTGCCCTAGTGATATTTCAATTATTAAAGAAAAGTTAGACCAAAACATAGGACGAAAGGTTATGGTAAGAAGAGCCATAGGAAGGAAAAAGTTTTCTGAAAAAGAAGCAATCATAGAAAACACTTATAAATACTTTTTCAATATAAAAGATGAAGAAAATGAAACAAATGACAGTTTTCAATATGAAAATTTATTTACAAACGACTTACAAATATCAATATTTGATGGAACAGAGTATTTTCCATTAGTTCCTACAATATTAAGAGAAAAATTTTAAAAAATTCCTAATTTTAGGAATTTTTTTTTTACATCTTAATATAATGTAATAATTAAGGAGGGAGTTGTATGGTAGTAGAAACAGCCAAAAATCAAATTATTTTAAATCAAATAGTAGGACAAAAAAAGGAAAACAGAACAATAGAAACAGATATAATTGTTAATGATGTTAAGCCTGATGTGTTAAATGTTATAACTACAAATGGAGTAGTAAATGTTTACAGAAAAGAAGTAATGGAAGGAAAAGTTAGAATAGATGGTGCAATTAACACTTATGTTATATATATGGCCGATAATGAACAGTCCGGAATTAGAAGTCTAAATACAACTTTAGATTTCACGCAAGTAATTGATATGGAAAATGCAAAGGAAAATATGGAAACACAAGTGAACGTTAGCATAAACAATTTTGACACAAAAATAATAAATGGCAGAAAGCTAAATATAAAAGTTAATTTAGAAATATCTACAAGTATATATTCAAATGAAAGTTGTGATGTAATAACAGGGGTTGAAAACATAAACAATGTACAATTATTAAATAATGTGCAAAAAATTACTTCTTTAGTAGGAAGCGGAAGCAATAAGACCACAGCAAAAGACACAATAGCAATAGACGCAGCAGATGAAGTTGCAGAAATAATGAAAGTAAATTTTCAAATAGTAGATGCGGAAACAAAAATAAGCTATAACAAAATCTTATCAAAAGCGGATGCAGTAGTTGAAATAATGTATTTAACAGAAGAGAATAGAATAAACAGAGTAACAACAAGAATTCCAGTAATGGGCTTTGTAGACATTCAAAATGTAAATGAAAACTGTGAATGTGAAGTTCAAAACACTTTAAGCAACTTAACAGTAAAACCAAATGGAAGAGAAGACCACTCTATTTCAGTTGATGCAGAAATAGAAATGACATGTTCTGCTTATGAAACAAAAGAAGTTGACATAATAGAAGACCTATATAGTATAACAGAAGATATTGATTTTACAAAAAGAGAAATAAGAGCAGTAACAGAAAGAAATAATATAAGCGATATTTACACAATGAAGGAAAATATAAGAATTCCAGAGCTAACAGGAAGAGTTCTTGATATTCAAATAAAGCCAAAAATAAATACAACACAAGTTAGAAATGGAAAAATAATTTATGAAGGAAATTTAAGTTTAGAAATACTATTTGAGCAAAACAATAATATAAACTTAAGAACAGTAGACTTGCCATTTAATTTTGATGTTAATTCAGATAAAATAGAAGACAAATCTAAAATCAATACAGTGCTTGAAATAAGACAAAATGACTTTGTAATAAAAGATGGAACCATAGAAACAACAATAGGAATTAGATTTAATATAGAAGAGCAAAAAAATAGAGAACTAAATATAATAGAAGAGGTATCAATGGAAGACACCAAAGATTGCAATACTTATAGCATGGTAATATATTTTGTAAAACCAGGTGATACACTTTGGAAAATAGCCAAAATGTTTAGAAGCACTGTAGCAGATATTGCAAGAATAAATGATATAGAAAATACAAACAAAATAAATGTTGGTCAGCAGCTATATATACCAAGGTTTTGCAGAAGTAAAGTATCAGTTTAATGGATAAAATTTATTCAAGATACAAAATAAGATTACCAACAATTAAAAGAATAAAATCAAATAACAGAAAAATTGGAAAAATCTATTTTACAATGATAATGATGATTATATCAATCTTTACGAGCTATAAAATACTAAAATCAATAGATCCAATATTTGAAGGGTTATGTATAGCAAAAGCAAAAAGTATTTCTACAGACATAACAAACCGTAAATCGAGTGATGTATTAGCAAGATACAACTATAAAGACACAGTAAAGATAATAAAAAGTGATGATGGAAAAAGCAGTATATTAAAAACAGATATAGTCACTTTAAACCAAATAATATCAGATATAGCAATAGAAATACAAATTGAGATAAATGAAATTGGAAAACAAAATGTTGAAATACCAATAGGAGCATTAGTAGGCAATAAATACTTTGCTGGATTTGGGCCAAAAGTAAAAATAAGAATTATACCAGCAGGAGATATTATTACAGATATAAAAACTGAATTTAAGGCAGCAGGCATAAACCAAACGGTATATAGAATATACTTGAATTTAGAATGTAACATATCAATACTTACATCATACAAAACTATTAATACAACAATTAACAATCAAGTGTTGCTAGTTGAAACAGTTGTAGTAGGTGAAGTTCCAGAAACATATTTAAAACTAGAAAATATAGGAGAATAATGAGTGGCAAAAGCCACTCATTATTCATATAAAAAACAAAAAAATCCTTGTAAAAGAACTAAAAAAAATGTATAATATTAGTATATGAAAAAATAGGAGGAATAGTATGAAAGAAAAAATAATGAAAACTTTTAACAATGTAAAAAGAGTTATTATAACAAACAAATCACTATCACTAAAAATTTTATCTGCATTAATTGTAATAATTGCAATAATAGTTATAGCATCATGTTTTAATAAAGCAAAATTTGGCAATTCAATAGGAAACAATAATAATTTAGGACTAGCTGCTCAAAGCGGAAAATGGATTTATTATGTTGATATTGATGATGATAAACCAGTTGGAATATGCAGAGTTAAAAACAATGGAAAGAAAACTGAAAAAGTAGCCGAAGGACCTTATTATGAATTAAACATAATTGATGGATATATATATTGCATAGAACAAGACGAAGATGATAGTCAAATTAACCTAGTAAAAATAAAAACAAATGGAAAAAAGAAAGAAACTCTAGCAAGAGATATTGATAATAGAGTAATAACAGTAACAAAAAAATGGGTATTTTACTACAAAAATAACAACTTGTATAAAGTAAAATTAGATGGAACAGATAGAAGCAAAATTGCAGATAAAAAGATTTCATACTACTGTATAGATGGAAATTGGATATACTATATTTATTCAAAAGAAGACAATCAATACATAGCAAAAATGAAACTAGACGGAGAAAAAAACGTAAGGCTTGCAAAAGCAGATGAAGCAAATTATTATGAAACCTTGTATGTAAAAGGTGGAAAAATTTACTATGTGTTCACTAAAACAGAAGAAAACTATAATCAAACGTATTATTTAGGAAAAATGAATAAAGATGGCAAAAAACCAGAGCAAGTGTTTAAAATAGACACAAATGTTCAATATATTAATATGAACGAAGATGGTATATATTATACTACTACAGAAAACTATGATGATTATTCAATAAAATTTGTTAAATATAATGGAACAGATAAGAAAACTATAAAGAAAACAACTGAAGTTTCAAATATTAATCTAATAGATGATTGGATAATATATCTAAGCGAAGATGACGACTATAATATGACACTAAAAATGATAAAAAGTGATGGAAAGAAAGAAAAAGATATATAAAGTGTAGGTGACTAAAGATGCAAATAGAATATAACAATATTATAATAGATGTAAAAAATGGAACAACTGTAAATCAATTATTAAGTGAAGAAATACAAAAGGCAAAATGCAAAATAATTGCGTGTAAATTCAATAATGAAATAAAAAGTTTAAATTACAAAATAAAAACAGACGGAAAAGTAGAATTGATAAATTTAAAAGATAAAGATGGAATGAGAGTATATCGTAGAGGTTTGGTATATATAATAAGCAAAGCCTTTAGTGAAGTTTACCCAAATTCACTTTTAACAATAAATTACCAACTATCAAATGCAATGTTTTGTACAGTAGACAATTTAAGCATAACTAAAGAAGTTATAGCAAATGTAAATAAAAGAGTAAAAGAAATAATAGATAGCAATTTACCAATAGAAAAAAGGTTTATGACAAAAGAAGAAGCGGTAGAATTCTATAAAAAAGAAAAAACATTAAAAGGAAAACTACAATTAGACTTAAAACAAAAAAAGGAAGTAACTCTATATTTCTGTGAAAATTACTATAACTATTTTTATGGAGTATTGCCAATAACAACAGGCTTTGCAGAAGCTTATGAAATTGTACCTTATGCTAATGGATTTTTAATAAGATACCCAAACAGAGAAAATCCTTATGAATTAACAAAGTTTAATGATACTCCAAAACTATTTAAAACACTAGAAGATTATGAAGAGTTGCACAAAATACTAAACATTAATACATTATACAAATTAAACTCAATTATCAAAGATAAAAAAATAGAAGAATATATATTATTAGATGAAGCATTGCATGAGAAAAAAATAGGAGCTATTGCTGATAATATTGCTAAAAATAAGAACATAAAGCTTGTAGCCATAGCAGGACCATCATCTTCAGGAAAGACAACATTTGCAAAAAGACTAGAATTACAATTAAAACTTAATGGCTTAAAACCAGTTACAATATCAGTTGATAACTATTTTGTAGAAAGGGAAGAAACGCCATTAGATGAAGATGGCAACTATGATTTTGAAAGCATAAATGCAATAGATACAAAACTATTAAACCAAGATTTAGTTAAATTATTAAATGGTGAAGAAATAGAAGCACCAACATTTAACTTCCATACAGGGCACAAGGAATACAGAGGAAACAAGATGAGACTTAATGCTGATGAAGTTTTAATCATGGAAGGAATACATTGCTTAAATGATGAATTAACATACCTTATTCCAAAAGAGCAAAAATACAAAATATATATAAGCTGTTTAACAGTGCTAAATATAGACTATTACAACAGAATATCAACAACAGATTCAAGACTAATAAGAAGATTAGTAAGAGATTACCAATTTAGAGGATATAATGCTGCACATACCATTCAAATGTGGCCATCAGTAAATAGAGGAGAATTTAAAAACATATTCAAATTTCAAGAAGAAGCAGATGTAATGTTTAATTCTTCACTAATATATGAATTAAGTGTATTGAAAAAATATGCAATACCTCTATTAAAAGAAGTTGAAAATAATTCACCACTTTACTCAGAGGCTAAAAGGCTAATTTCAATGCTATCATATTTTGAAGATATACCAGATGACGCAGTACCAACACATTCACTATTGCGTGAATTTATTGGTGGAAGTATTTTTAAGGAATAACACATAAAATAATTTAGGAGAATTTAATGGAAAGTTTATTTACTGAAATTGACGAAGAATTTATATGCGAAAATTGTGGGCACAAAGTACCAAAACTAGGATATTCATGTAGAAATCATTGTAACAAATGCTTATATTCAAAACATGTTGATATAAACCCAGGGGATAGAAAAGAAGAATGTCATGGCTTATTAGAACCAATTAGTATCGAAATTAGCCCCAAAAAAGGATATGTTATTGTATACAAATGCCAAAAATGTGGAGCAATTCGCAAAAATAAAGCCGCAAAAGATGATAATATGGATTTAATAATTAAACTTAGCTCAAATGGAGGAATGATATAGAAAAAAGCACGCTGTACTTTAAAAGTATAGCGTGCTTTTTATTAGTGAATATTTTGCAAAGCTTCAATTCTATCATCTATGCTTGGGTGAGTATCAAATAATCCAGCTTTTTTCTTACCATCTTTCTTAGCTTTAAATGGACTTACAATAAAAAGGTTAGCAGTTGCATTATTTGCAGCTTTTAATTCATTAGTGTCACTATCTAGCTTCCTCAAAGCAGAAATTAAACCATCAGGATTTCTTGTAATTTCAACAGCAGTACTATCAGCTAAATATTCTCTGTTTCTTGAAAGAGCCATTTGCATTATTTTACCAAGTATAGGAGCAACAATTAAAAGAACAAGTCCAATTAACATTAAAATTGCATTTCCTTTACTATCATCATCGCTATCTTTTGAACGTCCCCAAAACATAGAACGAGAAAACAAATCTGATATCATAACTAGAAAACCAACCATAACAGTTACAACAGAAGTTAGCAAAATATCATAGTTTTTAATGTGACTCATTTCATGAGCAATAACACCTTCTAATTCATAATATTCTAGTTTATTTAAAAGACCTGTTGTTACACAAATTATAGAATGTTCAGGATTGCGCCCTGTTGCAAATGCATTTGGCTGTGGACTATCCACAACATAAAGTCTAGGTCTAGCAGGTAAGCCAGATGAAATCATAAGAGCATCTAAAATATGTACAAGTTTTCTATCTTCTTCTTCAGTTGCAGGTCTTGCCTTTGTAACTGATAAAATTATCTTATCGCTATTGTAGTATGATGCAAAAGCAGAAAGAACTGAAAAAAACATTGCAATAGTAATAGCCATAGGACCGCTAAAATCAAAAGCCATAGCAATGTAATAAATAATTAAAGTAATAATGATAATAAAACCAGAGACTATAACCCCGGATTTTACTTTATTTTTTTTAATATCTTCAAACATAAAAATCACCTAAAAAGATTATAACATAGTGAAAATTAATTTACAATTAAACTTTACTTTTTTTACAAAATAATATAAAATATATAAGGAAAGAGGTTACAAAATGAACGTATTAAAAGAAACAAGATTTATAATGGATAAATACCATATAACAGCAAATAAAAATTTAGGACAAAATTTTTTAATAGATGATGAAGCAGTGGCAGGAATAGTAGAAGCGGCAAATGTTTCAAAAGATGATTTAATAATAGAAATTGGCCCAGGACTAGGAACACTTACAAAAGAATTACTAGATAGAGCAGGAAAAGTTATATGCATTGAGCTAGATAAAAGAATGATAGAAATATTAAATGATAGATTTTCAATGTATGATAATTTTAAAGTATTAAATGATGATGTACTAAAAGTAGATTTAAAAACACTAATTGCAAACGAAAAAATAAAAAACACAAAAATAGTAGCGAACCTACCATATTACATAACAACACCAATAATTATGAAACTATTAGAAGAAAGATTAGACATAGAAACAATAACAGTAATGATACAAAAAGAAGTTGCAGACAGGTTGGTAACTAAGCCAGGTACAGGAGATACAGGAGCAATAACATACACAATACACTATTATACAGAACCAAAACGAGTGCTTGAAGTACCAAACACAGCATTTATTCCAGCACCAAAAGTAAACTCAACAGTAATAAATTTAAACATACTCAAAAAACCAAGAGTAACAGTAAAAGATGAAGCAAAACTATTTGAAGTAATAAAAACAGCCTTCATGCAAAAAAGAAAAACACTAGTAAACGCACTAGCTAATAGTAGCAAATTTGGAACCAAAGAACAAATAGAAAAAATCCTACAAACCCTAGAAATAGACAACAAAATAAGACCAGAAAAACTAACTCTAGAAGAATTCACCCAAATTGCAGAAGCAATAAACAAAATCGCTTAAAGTTATTGACTTTAAGCGATTTTGTAGTATAATAAACCCATAAAATCTAGGCTTATTCTAAGCCATAAAAGTTTTCAATTCGAAAACTGAAAATTTCCAAAGATCAAAATCTTATAGTAGGAGGTGAAATTGTTTTAAAAATATATTGCAAAAATGACAACAACGGTATATAATATGTTAAACCATAAAGACAAGAAAGTGAGGATAAAAAAATGAATGTAATTAATGAATATGGAATTTTTGAAACAATCAAGAAATTACGAAAAGATGGAACAGAGTATTGGAGTGCAAGAGAACTTAGCAAAATATTGCAGTATAAAAAATGGGACAAATTCTTAAATGTTATTGAGAGAGCAAAAAGAGCTTGTAAGAACAGTGAAATTGAATTTGAGGAACATTTTCCCCAAGTGGAGAAAACGATTAAAATGCCTAAAAATGCACAAAAAATCGTGGTTGATTATGAACTATCAAGATACGCTTGTTACCTAATTGTACAAAATGCAGATCCAAATAAAGAAGTAATTGCACTAGGACAAACATATTTTGCAATTCAAACAAGAAAGCAAGAAATTAGTGAAAAGGATTATAATTTATTAACTGAAGATGAAAAAAGAATATATCAAAGAAATTCAACTAAAAAAGCAAACTATTCATTAAATCAGGTAGCTAAAAACGCTGGTGTTAAAAATTTTGACCAATTCCACAACAGTGGATATAAAGGACTATACAACGGAGAAACTGCTGATGACATTGCAAAAAGAAAAGGCTTAAGATATAGAGAAGAGATTTTAGACAATATGTGTAGTGATGAATTGATTATAAACTTATTTAGAATTTCACAAACAGAACAAAAAATAAGAAATAATAATATTACAGCAGAAAAGGAAGCAAATAAGGCACATTATGAGATGGGAAGAGATATAAGAAAATTTATTGCAAAACAAAATGGAACAATGCCAGAAGATTTACCAACACCCAAAAAGAGTGTAAAAGAATTAGAAAAAGGAAATCGAAGAAAGCTTCTCGGAGAAGAACATAGACAGGAATTATAAAACTTAATCGCTTAAAGTTATTGACTTTAAGCGATTTTGTAGTATAATTAAAAAGTAGGAAAAGAGGGAAAAATGTTAATTTCAATAGGAAGTAGAAGTATACCAAAAATAACAGCAATAACAAGAGCATTTTCAAGATACCCAGAGCTTTGGGTAAATGAAGATGAAAAAATTGAATATATAATAATGCCAAAAGAAGTAAGGCAAGATGATAAAATAGGACAAGATAAAGACAAATTTTCAGGAGTTTCTTGTAACCCATTAACTCTTGAAGAAACAATAAAAGGTGCAAAAAATCGTGCCAAAAACGCATTTGAACATGCAGAGGAAAGATGCCGGCACATGTAGCTATGGAGTAGGAATTGAAGCAGGAATGTATCCAGTTCCAGAAGTTGATACAAAATACATGGATGCAAGCATTTGTGCAATTTATGATGGAAAAAACTATTATGTAGGCTTTAGCCCATCATTTGAATATCCACAAAACGCAGTAAATAGAGTATTGCAAGGCGAAGAAATAGGATACATGCACGACATATTTGGAAACACTGCTAAAGGCAGAAAAGGAGCAATAGGAGTGCTTACAAATGGAAGAATATATAGAGACGAATTAGAAGAATATGCCGTTATAATGGCACTTACTAAAATAGTTTCAAAAGAAATTTATGAAAAATAGGAGAGATTAATTATGTTTAAAATAAAATTAGAAGGCGGAAAAACAATGGAAGTAGAAGAAAGTATGTATTGGCATACAACAGCACACATACTAGCACAAGCTGTAAAAAGACTATATCCATCAACAAAACTAACAATAGGTCCAGCAATAGAAAAAGGATTTTACTATGATTTTGACACAGAAAATCCATTCACAGAAGAAGACATTGCAGCTTTAGAAGAAGAAATGAAAAAAATAATAAAAGAAGACCTAAAAATAGAAAGATTTGAACTACCAAGAGAAGAAGCAATAAAACTAATGCAAGAAAGAGAAGAACCATACAAAGTAGAACTAATAAAAGAATTACCAGAAGGTGAAGTAATATCATTCTACCAACAAGGTGAATTTGTAGACTTATGCCGTGGACCACATTTGCCATCAACAGGAAAAGTTAAAGCAATAAAACTAACATCAAAATCAGCAGCATATTGGAGAGGAGACTCAAAAAATAAATCACTTCAAAGAGTATATGGAATATCTTTCCCAAAAGCATCAGAACTTGAAGAATACATGCAAAAACTAGAAGAAGCAAAACAAAGAGACCATAGAAAACTTGGCAAAGAACTAAACATATTTATGACACACGACTTAGTAGGAAAAGGCCTACCAATGTATTTACCAAATGGCTATGTAGTATGGGAACTATTAGAAAACTACATAAAAAGAAAAGAAAGAAAATTAGATTACAAACACGTTTTAACACCACCACTAGCTTCAGTAGAACTATACAAAACATCAGGACATTGGGAACACTACAAAGATAATATGTTCCCTAAAATGGAAGTTGAAGGAGAAGAATTTGTATTAAGACCAATGAATTGCCCACACCACATGATGATATATGCAAACACAATACACTCATATAGAGATCTACCAATTAGAATAGGAGAAATTGCAAGAGACTGTAGATTTGAATCAAGCGGAACACTAAAAGGAATTGAAAGAGTAAGAACTTTCTGCCAAAATGATGCCCACCTATTTGTAACACCAGAACAAATAGAATCAGAATTCAAATCAGTAGTTGACCTAATTCTTGAAGTATATAAAGAACTAAACATTACAGACTACCACTTTGAATTATCACTAAGAGATCCAGCAGACAAAGTAAAATATCACCCAGATGACCAAATGTGGGATAGTGCAGAAAATACATTAAGACAAGTTCTAGACGATATAGGAATAGACTATGTAGAAAAAGTTGGAGAAGCAGCATTTTATGGACCAAAACTAGATGTACAAGTAAGACCAGCAGTTGGAAACGAATACACCTTATCAACTTGCCAACTAGACTTCTGCCTACCAATGAAATTCAACCTATCATACATTGACAAAGACGGCAACAAAAAAACACCAGTAGTTTTGCACAGAGCAATTCTAGGAAGCATAGATAGATTTATAGCATACTACCTAGAAGAAACAAAAGGAATCTTACCAACATGGCTAGCACCAGTACAAGTAAAGATTTTACCAATATCAGAAGCACATAGAGAATACGCAGAAAAAGTAAAACAAGAACTTGAAGACAATGATATAAGAGTAGAACTAGATGAAAGAGACGAAAAAATAGGCTACAAAATAAGAGAAGCAACAATGCAAAAAGTACCATATATGCTAATCCTAGGAGATAAAGAAATAGAGGCAAATGCAGTAGGAGTACGTTCAAGAAAAGAAGGAGACATTGGCCAAATGCCAACACAAGAATTTATAAACAAAATACATGAAGAAACAAAAAGCTTCAAATAAACTAAAGGGCAGATGTTTCTAACTACCATACACATTTACATTAATAAGCCCGACGAGATTGGGCTTATTTTTAAAAATAAGCAAATAGAAAAAAATAAAAACCTGGAGGTAATAAGATGGGAAAAGGAAAAAGATACGATGAACCAAAACTAAACCTAAAAAAAGTATTTGGAACAATAATAACTATTGCAGTAATAATAATGATAATAATAACAATCAACAAAATATTAAGCAAAGAAGCAGAAAAAATAAACATAGAAAAAATAACATATTTCTCAGCTTATACAAATGGCAAATGGGGAGTAATAAACAATAAAGGCGAAACAATAATAAATACGGAATACAATGAAATGATAACCATCCCAAACCCAGAAAAAGCAGTATTTGTATGCATATATGATGTAAACGAAGAAACAGGAGAATACAAAACAAAAATTTTAAATGAAAAACAAGAAAACCTATTTACAGAATATGACACAGTAGAAACCATAGAAAACTTTGACTCAAAGCAAAACATCTGGTATGAAAAAAACACATTAAGAGTATCTAAAAACGGAAAATATGGACTAATAGACTTAGAAGGAAAAAAGCTTTTAGGCTGTGAATATGATAGCATTACAGCACTAAAAAGCGTAGAAGAAAACCTATTAGTAAGAAAAGACAACAAAGTTGGAATAGTAAACAATGTTGGTCAAATTATAGTTCCAGTAGAATACAAAGATGTAAGAATACTAAAAGAAGGATACAAAAACGAATATATAATAGTAGACGAAAATGATAACCAAGGAATTATATCAACAAGTAGCACAATAATAGTAGCACCAACATATAAAGAAATAAAATATATAAATAGCAACGAAATATACGCAGCAAAAATAGAAGACAAATGGAACTTAGTAAACAAAAAAGGTGAAATAATAAATAATAGCTTTGATGATTACACTTATGTAAAAGGAGACTATGTAATAGTACAAAAAGATGGCAAATATGGAATAATAACAACAGCAGGAGCGGTAAAAATAGAGCCATCTTACGAAGATTTACAATACGCATTTTCAGTATACTATATTGCAAAAATAAATTCAAAATATGGAATAATAAACACAGATAACACAAGCCTAATACCACTAGAATATTTAAGCATGACATATTGGGAAAGCAAAAACATAATAATAGCAGATAAAACCGAAACCGAAACAGTAATATTTGATAGCAATTTAACCGAAAAACTAAAAGGACTATTTGTATTTGAAGAAGACTATATAAAAGCCAGAATAGACGGACAAGACAAATATTACACATACAAATTTGAAGAAAAACAAACAAAAGACATCTTAACCAAAAATACACTATATGTAAGCAAAAAAGATGGCAAATATGGATTTGTTGATAGCCAAGGAAATGTAGTAGTAAACTATATATATGATGAAGCAAAAGAACAAAACAAATATGGATACTCAGCAATAAAACAAAATGGATTATGGGGCTCAATAGATAAAGGCGGAAAAGTAGTACTAGAGCCTGAGGTAAACCTAGATAGTAGTATTTATATAGACTTTATAGGAGAATGGCACCTAGCAGATGAAGGAATATATTATACAAAATAATACTTTACCTTTTTACTTGAAAATCCATTGACAATAACTATAAAATATCATAAAATAAACTTAAAAAGAAAAAATGCTCTAAAAAAAGCAATTAAAGGAGGAAAAAAATAATGAGAAAAACAAACGCCAAAGCTTTACAAAACAACAAAGGAATAACACTAATAGGATTAATGGTAGTAGTAGCAATAATAATAGTGTTACTTAGGTTTGGCATAAAATATGCAATAGACAGCGATTTAATAGGCCATGCAGAAAAAACAGCAAAAGCAACAAATGAGAGAGAAAAAGACCAATTAGACCAAGCAGAAACAATAATGGGAAGAATAGACGATATAGAGAAACAACAAAAAATAGATTCCTGCGGAGAACATGACTTTGTGGATAACAAATGCTCAAAGTGCGGCCTAGAGCTAGTAATAGGAGCACCAATAAATTACCATGAATATTTAGATACAAATGGAAATGCATTTTCAACAATGCCAAGCTATACCTCATTAAAAACAACAAGAGGAAGCACAAACTCATCAGATTCAGACGCAACATATTCAGTTGTAAATAATAGCGGAATAGAGTGGATAGTATTAGGTGGAGAAGGAAATCAAATAAAAATAACTACAAAAAACATAGTACAGCCAACAAGTGGAGGATATACAAGTAGTGGTTTTACATATTTGAGGTTGCAAGGACAAACAGGCTATACAAATTTTGTAAATGAACTTAATAAAATAGGAGCAATATATGGACATGGCAAATATGCAGATAGGGCTAAATTTACCTCAAGTGGAGGCAGAAGCTTTAAAATGGAAGATTTAGGATATGGAGAATTAACCAGAACAGCAACATATACGTATGCCTTAGAAACACATAGTGGAGATACAGAAGCAAAAGTATATAGATATGCAGCAAATAAAACACCAGATGGAACAAGTACAACAGGAGGAGAATATAGCACATTCAAATATATGGCACTAGACGCAAGTAATTCAACTCAAGAAACAGAAGCAAGCCATACATGGAATGAATTAACAGAATCAAACTCAAGTGCAACAATGTATCAATATACTTATAGCGGAAGCAAAACTTTATATACAAGCGTAAGCAAGGCGGATACCAACTACTGGCTGGCTTCGCGTAATCTTAACTTTAGCTCTGATTATGTGGGCTTCGCCGCGTGCTATGTGGGTAGTTCTGGCGGCGATGGCTACAACTACGACTTGTGCAACTCTTATGGCTACACTGACAGCGACTATAACGGTGTTCGTCCCGTAGTTTATCTACAATCTGGTATCAAATTATCTTATGATGAAACGAGCGGATACACAATAAAAGAATAAAAGGAACATTTCTGGCAATTAAAATTGCCAGAAATTTTAGAAAGGCAGGAAAAAATTAAATGCACATTTTATGTGGAACAGATATAATTGAAATAGAAAGAATAAAAAAATCTATAGAAAGAAACGGAGAAAATTTCTTAAATTTAATATACACAGAAGCAGAAATAGCTTATTGTGAGAGCAAAAAAAATGCCAAATACAGCCATTATGCTGGTAGATTTGCAGCAAAGGAAGCAATCTACAAAGCAGTTTCAACTTTACTGCCAGAAAGGTTTGGAATATCTTGGAAGGACGCACAAATTATAAATGATGAAAACGGAAATCCTAAAATAGAGTTCTTAAAAATAGAATTTGAACAAATAAAAAGCATAGATATAAGCATATCTCACTGCAAAGAATATGCAGTAGCAACAGTAACTATATTAATAGATGAATAAAAATTAAAAAAATGGAAAAGCTTGGAATAAGTATATTCACTTGGAATAAATAATAAAACATTTCAAACTTGGCTACTTGCTAAAAACTTAACCTAAGCTGTAACAATAAGTTTGAGAAAAATTATAAAAATACTTGAAAAACATAAAAAAAGCTAGTATAATAATAAATGCGTTGAGAAACGTATTTAAGTGCCTGTAGTTTAGCTGGATAGAATGCAAGGCTACGAACTTTGAGACCGGGGGTTCGAATCCCTCCAGGCACGCCACTAGCTAAAAATCAAGTGTTATTATATATTTATTAATAACAGATTTTAATGTGTTTTAAACACTAACTATCAAAAAATTAAAAAAATTTCGAAAAATACTTGCAAAACGCATGAAAATGTGATATTATATTCAAGTACATTTTAAACGGGGTGTGGCTCAGTTGGTAGAGCGCGTGGTTTGGGACCATGAGGTCGCACGTTCGATCCGTGTCACCCCGACCAATTAAAAGAAATCACTTAAAATTTAAGTGGTTTCTTTTTGCATAAACCTTGATAAATCAAGTAGTTTGTGATATATTATATCTAAATTTTATTGGAGGATGATTAATTATGATTAAAGAAAAATTACTAAATGATTTAAAAGAAGCAATGAAGGATAAAAATTTAGTTAGAAAAAACACAGTACAAATGGTAAGAGCAGCCGTTTTACAAGTTGAAAAAGATAAACAAATAGAACTAACAGACGAGCAGGTAATTGAAATAATTGCAAAAGAAGCTAAAAAGAGAAAAGATGCAGAAATTGAATTTGAAAAAAGTGGAAGAGAAGATTTAATTAAACAAAATAAAGAAGAAATAGAAA
Organism: uncultured Clostridium sp.; assembly: GCA_900553365.1. Lineage (GTDB taxonomy): Bacteria > Bacillota > Clostridia > TANB77 > CAG-508 > UMGS1781. The sequence continues at coordinate 1,537 of USDL01000014.1, read as the reverse complement.
TACTAACAGAATATTTACCAAAACAATTATCTGCTGAAGAAGTTGAAAAAATAGTAAATGAAGTAATTGCAGAAACTGGAGCAACAAACATGAAAGATATGGGAACAGTTATGAAAGCTGCAAAAGAAAAAATAGGAGCAGCAGCAGATGGAAAAACAATAAGCGACGCTGTAAAGAAATTACTATCAAAATAGTTAAATAAAACAAATTGACATAATGTTCCAACAATGATATAATATACGAGTAAACCAACATTTTATTTTCGAAGGGAGAATAGCAAAATGAAAAAGACAGTAAGGGACCTTTCTCGGAAGAAAATTGCAGAAATAGCTACCCAATACGCACAAACAGATTTTGCATATTCTCATGACTATTTTTCAAGAGAATATGCAATTAGCAAAGGCACCTTTTATACTGCCTTAGAAAAGGCGGTAATTGAAAACATTGTTGATGACAAAACAGTAGAGCAAATGGCAGCAAAAGCGGCATATAATTCTCAAGTAAAAGCAGCTGAAGCTGGAAAACAGCGGTCCAAGAAACATTATGACTACCTTTTATTAAAAAGGCGGCAGTATATGCCTCCCAAAGAGCAGGCAATAACTTGGACAACTGAATACGCAAACTGCAAATATCATAAAAATGATTTTGCAACTAAAAACTTCATTACTATAGCTTTATTGAATCGAGTTATCTACAAAGCTATAGTTGAAAGCTGGGTTACTGATGATATTGTTACACTTCTCAAGGAAAAATCCTTAAGCAAGGAACAAAGCCAAAAGGTAATCAAGTTTTGGGAAACCATCGAATACTTCCGTAGCGAAAATAAGAAAGATCAGGGCTAATGCCCTGGTCTTAATTTATTTCAACCAATATAATATCATCACCAATACACTTAATGTTTTGCCAAGGAATTACAATATCATTTGAAGAAAACACATTAAACAATCTATTATTGCCAGGAACAACAATAGAAGTAATAATGCCAGTTTCTAAATTGGCATTCACATCTTGCACAAAACCTAGCCTCCTACCATCTACAATATTAATAACTTCTTTATGCTTAAAATCTAACCCTTTGTTTCCCATAAAGACCCCTCAAGAAAGTATATTCAAAAGGAAAAATTATATAATTATTTATTAGAAATTAATGAAAAAAAACAAGCTAAAAAGGGCCAAAAAACTTTTTTAAAATTTTTTCAAAAAAGTGTTGACAGACGACGAAAAAAGTAGTATCATAGAAAAGTACCAAGCAGAACACATGAAGATTTAGTTATATGAAATATGTATAATTAGTAATGTTTCTACAATACAAAAACATCATAAAAATTACTAATTTTTTTATTTGAAAAAAATAAAAAATATTTCAAAAAACTATTGACAAAGCAAAATAAAAATGGTAAAATAATGAGCGTTCTCGAGTTTAAGAAAAAGAGAACGAAGTACATTGAAAAATAAACAATAAAATCCTTTAAATGAGTTTTTGAATCGTCTAACCAACGATTCGTACTAAACCAAAAATTTGGAGAAAACCAAAAGT
>USDL01000013.1 GCA_900553365.1 uncultured Clostridium sp. | reverse complement strand
ATGGCTTTACTCAGAAAGGGATTAATGAACAAGAACAGTGGAAAGCTTTTAAAAAGTACATGGAAGATTTTTCATACTTAAACGAAAAAGAAGTTCCAGAACTAGTTTTATGGGAAAAATACTTAGTATATGCAACAGCATTTGGTATTGCAGATAAAGTTTTAAAACAATTAAAAGTAAAATATCCAGAGTTAAATAATCAAGATACAATAAACAATATGATATTATTTAATGCAATGTATAACTCAAAAGGCTTTAATACAGGTTTTATTAATTCAATAAGCACATCAACCTCAAGAATGTACTCAAGTACATATTCATCAGGCTCAGGTTCTGGAGGTGGATTCTCTGGCGGTGGCCGGAGGCGGAGGTCGGTGGAGGAGGCCGGAGGCGGAAGATAACATTAAATACATTAATTGAAAATAAAAATGATTTCTATAGCGTTTTTGCACTATAGAAATTATTTTTTTTAACATCTAGATAAAACAAGTCTTAATGTATTGAAAAAACTTTGATTTTAATGTATAATATTTAGGTATGAAAAAAAGAGGTGCTTTTATGAGCAAAAATGATAATGAAGAATTAAAAAAAATAAAAGAATTTTTCCAAGATAAAGAAATAAAAAATGAAGATGTTGAAATAATGGAAAAAGTTAATGCAAAGAAAAAATTACACAAATGTGATAAATTTGTAAACTTAAAAGACATGATAAATCAGTCAGCTAAAAAGTTTGGAGATAAGCCAGCATTTAGGTTTAAAACAGACGTGCCAGGTAAGTTTAATGTTATTACATTTAGCCAATTTTTAGATGACATAAATTGTTTAGGAACAAAGCTTATAAATATGGGGCTATCAGGTAAAAAAATTGCAATAATTGGAGACAACAGGTATGAATGGTGTTTGGCATATATGGCAATAGCTTGTGGAACAGGAGTAGTTGTACCTTTAGATAAAATGTTGCCAGCAAACGAGCTTGAAACATTAATAGTTCGCTCAGGAGTTGAAGCAATATTTTACTCAAGTAAATATGATGAAGTAATGCAAGATATAAAAAAAAGACAAACAACAGACTTAAGATACTACATATCAATGGATTTAGAAAAAAAAGAAAATGGAGTATATTCACAAAAAGAATTAATAAAAAATGGCAAAGATTTAATAGAAAAAGGAAACAAGAAATTCTTAGAAGCAAAAATAAATAATGAAACAATGGGATTTATGCTATTTACATCAGGAACAACAGCAATGTCTAAGGCAGTAATGCTATCTCATAAAAACATAGCAACAAATTTAATGGATATAGCAAAGGTATTACAATTAGATGAGAGAGATACATTATTATCTTTCTTACCATTGCACCATACATTTGAGTGTACAGTTGGCTTCCTATATCCAATATCAAGAGGTGCAAGTATTGCTTTTTGTGATGGTATAAGACATATTGCAAATAATATAAAAGAATACCAAATAACTGCAATGATTTCAGTTCCAGCATTATATGAAAGCATTTACAAAAGGCTAATGAAAAACATAGAAAAAAAGGGCAAACTTCAAGAAGTTGAAAAAGTAATAAAATTAACTAATATGCTTTCAAAAGTAGGTATAAATTTTAGAAGGAAAATGTTTAGGGAAATTCATGAAGGGCTAGGCGGAAAATTAAGACTTTTAGTAAATGGTGCAGCAGCTCTTTCACCAGAGGTTGAAAAAGGTTTTAATGACTTAGGAATAACAACAGTTCAAGGATATGGCTTAACAGAAACTTCTCCAGTTATTTCAGCAGGAACAGATTTTGAGCAAAGAATAGGCTCAGTAGGAAAAGTTTTTCCAAGTGTAAAACTTAAAATTATAAATAAAGACGAAAAAGGAATAGGAGAAATACTTGTAAAAGGCCCAACAGTAATGCTTGGATATTATCAAAATGAAGAGGCAACAAAAGAAGTATTAGACAAAGGCTGGTTTAATACAGGAGATTTAGGATATGTTGATAAAAAAGGCTTTTTGTTCCTTTGTGGAAGAAAAAAGAGTGTAATAGTTTTAAAAAATGGAAAAAATGTATTCCCCGAAGAAATTGAAACAGTTATAAATAAAATAGATGGAGTAAAAGAAAGCTTTGTTTATGGGCAAGCTGAAGAAGATGATAAAATCGATTTAAAAGTTTGTGCAAAAATAGTTTATGATAAAGAGCTTATGAAAGAAATTTATAATGTGCAAAAAGAAGAAGAAATTTATGAAATATTATGGGAAAAAATTAAAGAAATTAATAAAACAATGCCAGAATATAAATACGTAAAAAAAATTATTGTAACAGAAGAAGAGTTAATAAAAACAACTACTCAAAAAATAAAAAGACATGAAGAAATGAAAAAAATACAAGAAAATGTATAAAATTTCAAAAAAAGTATTGATTTTTTGAAAAAAATATAGTATAAATATAAGAGATGTATTAATAATAGAATATAAGGAGTAAGAATGATGAATTTAAAGAAAAAAGAATTGATATTTAGTATTATTATAATGGTAATTTTCTTAGCTATTGGATTAAACATAAGTGTATTTGCAACAAATGATGATGAAAGACAAAATATTAATTTGAATTTTAACAATATACAAAATTCACAAAACACACAAATACCAGTAAATAATTCAACAACAAACATAGGTGGAACTATTCAAGTAAATAATACTACATTAATAAAAGATGCTGAAGTAAGTAATACTAATAACGCAAATACAAATAAAAACAATCCAAATCAATTAGCAAATACAGGTTTAGAGGATTTACCATGGGTTATAATTGGATTATGTGCAGTATCAGCAATATTTGCGTATAAGAAAATTAAAGAGTATAATATAGACTAATAAACAAAGATAGGCATTATAGCCTATCTTTTTCTTTTGCTTTAACAATAAGCCTTTTCTTATTTTTGTTATTACAAGTAATTAAAGTAATTTCTCTATTTGCAGAATTTTGTTTCAAACAGGATGTATCTGTTGGCAAAACTTCATACATATCATAAACCTCATAGTACACACAAGAGCCGATTTAAACTGTATGCCACAATACTATCTCCAATTTCTAATTTGTTTAAATTGCTAAAAAATTCTTGAGAATCATAGTTATGACCAACAATACAAAAATTGCCAGAATCATTTAGCTCATTCCCATAAAATTTACATACGGAAACTTCTAAGAATTCTTCTGTACTCTTTGAAAGAATTGGGTACCTAATATTTATTTTATCTATCTGTAGAATCCCTAAAATATCAGTACTATCACCATTTTCCAAAATTATGCTAGGAAGAGAGACAGGACTACTTGTTGTATATAACTGTTGTATATCATACACACTTAAAATGTTTTTACTTATTTTTTCTTTTGCCGAAATACGTAAATATTGCATATTATAGTATATTATAAATGCAGATAATAAAATTAAAGAAAAGATAAATAAATTCCTATATATTTTTCTTCTTTTCAAAAGATTGTTATTATAATTAATTAAATTATTTTCAATTTTTTCCGGATAGATAATTTGATTCATATAAGTAAGTATGTGTAAAAAACTGCAAAAAATGCTTGCAATAATTTTCCAACAAAATATGGTTTTACTGAAATATTAGCTTTTGAGGTTATACTTAAAACCTGTAAAAGAACAGAAAAACCTCCAAAACCTAAAACAAAAGAGCAAATTATTATTTTTAAATTAATACTAAAAGCGAGAGTAGAGGAGATATATGAAATACCATTTGTAACCTCAATAAAACCAGTAATAATGCTTAAAGTAAATACTTCAGGAATACCTAGCAAATTAAATAATTGAGAGGAGATAGCTTGCAAGATATTTGTAGTGTTTAGCATAGAAATAATTATGGAGAAAATTACAACAAATCCGCCAATCATTAATATAGTGTTAATTGATGTTAGTATACTTTTTGATAATAATTCTCCTAAATTATTAAAAGACAGAGAGGAACTAGGCAAAGCACAATCAGTATTTCTATGGTATTTTTCTTTTGATTTTCCCCACCATCTAAATATAAAGCCTACTGTTAAACAGCTCAATAGGTGTGTTACAAAAAGAATAAGACCAATGGAAAAGCTATAAAACATACCAATTCCAACTGTGCCAATAATAAATAGAGGACCAGAGTTGTTGGTAAATGCAAGTAATCTTTCAGCCTCAATTTCATTACATAGCTTTTTCTCTTTTAAATTTGCTACAATTTTTGCACCAACAGGATAACCACTAATAATTCCCATAAGAAGTGCAAAGGCTCCTTCGCCAGGAACGTTGAATATTGGACGCATAATTTTACTTAGTAATTTTCCGCAAAGATGTACAACATTTGTGTAACCTAAAAGTTCAGTTGCAATAAAGAAGGGAAGTAGTGAAGGTAGGATTGAATTTGCCCATAAACTAAGCCCAGATTTTGCTGCATTTATATTATTTTTAGAAAACAATAGCAATAAAAATATAAAAAGACAAATAAAAAAAGGCAGAATTAATGCTCTTATTTTGATAAATACACACTTAAACATAAACAAGCTCCTTTGTCTAAATATATTAAGTAAAATAAAAAATATGAATTTAAGTATGTAATATAAAAAATAAAAACACATTTTGAAAAACTAAATTTCCAAAATGCGTTTTGCTCTTTCTATGTCTTTATTATTTGCAGGACGAACACCTTTTAATGGATATTCTAGACCTAACTTTTCCCATTTATATACTCCTAATGTATGGTAACTGTTAAGCTCGACTTTTTGAACAGTTTTTAAAGATTTGATAAAGTTTTTCAAATCAATTAAATCTTTCTCATCATCAGTAATTCCTGGAATTATAACTTGTCTTATCCACATAGGTATGTTGTTATCGCTTAAATATCTAGCAAATTCTAATTCTAACTTGTTAGAAAAGCCAACTAAATCTTTACATTTTTCATCATCAATGTGTTTAATATCTAATAAAACTAAATCTGTTACGCTTAGAACTTCTTTTATGTCATCAGTTAAAGGGAACATACCAGAAGTATCAAGAGCAGTATGAAATCCTAATTTTTTTAGTTCTGTAAAAAGAGATTTTAAAAATTTTGGCTGTAATAAAGGTTCACCACCAGTTGCAGTAACGCCACCTTTTGAAATTTTAATATATTGTTCATATCTTTTTACTTTTTCAATTAATTCTGAAACTTTGACACTATTGCCTATTGTTGTATCCCAAGTATCTCTATTATGGCAGTATTTGCATCTTAATGCACAACCTTGAAAGAATATTACAAATCTTATACCTGGTCCATCAACAGTTCCAAAAGTTTCTATTGAGTGAATTCTTCCTGTTAAATCTTCCATATAAATATACCTCCGTATTTTAAAAATAAGTAAAAATAACTAGCTAAGACAGGAATAATATGTTTTTTTTATATAAATGTAAAATCGCGTGGGCCACCATATAGGGACTAGGGTATTCCTACCTTGGTGGGAGACTTGTTGACATTTCCCTAAAAAAAACATATTATTCCTGTTCTGGAGTCCCTTTTGAGGGGAACTCCAAATACATTTTACTACATTGTTTCTTGAATTGTACGGTTTATAACATCTAATTGTTGTTCTCTTGTTAATTTTACAAAGTTTACAGCATATCCAGAAACTCTTATTGTAAGTTGAGGATAATTCTCAGGATGTTCCATTGCATCAATTAATAGAGCTCTATCAAAAACGTTTACATTTATGTGATGACTACGTTTTTCAAAATATCCATCTAATAGAGATGTTAAGTTTGTAATTCTTGAATCTTCATCTTTTCCTAATGCTTTAGGTGTTATAGCAAATGTGTAAGAAATACCGTCTTCTGCATAAGTGTAAGGTAATTTAGAGATTGTATTTAATACAGCTAATGCACCATGTGTGTCTCTACCATGTAGAGGGTTTGCACCAGGTCCAAATGGAGCACCAGAACGTCTTCCATCAGGAGTATTTCCTGTTTTCTTACCGTAAACAACATTTGATGTAATTGTAAGAATTGATAGAGTAGGTTTTGAATTTCTATATGTTTTTTGTTTTCTTAATTTGCAAATAAATCTTTTAACAATTTCAATAGCTATATCATCAACTCTGTCATCATCATTACCATATTTAGGGAAGTCTCCTTCAACTTGGTAATCAACAGCTAAACCAGTTTCATCTCTTATAACTTTAACTTTAGCATATTTAATAGCTGAAAGTGAATCTGCAACAACAGATAAACCAGCAATACCACAAGCCATAGTTCTTAAAATGTTTTGGTCATGTAAAGCCATTTCTAGTTTTTCATAAGAATATTTATCATGCATGAAGTGAATGATGTTTAGAGCGTTAATATATACTCTTGCAACCCAATCCATCATATTATCAAATTTTTCCATAACTTCATCATAATCTAGGTATTCAGAACGAATTGGTTCAAATTTTGAAGCAACTTGTTTACCAGTTAATTCATCTCTACCACCATTTATAGCATATAATAAAGTTTTTGCTAAGTTACATCTAGCACCAAAGAATTGCATTTGTTTACCAGTTCTCATAGCTGAAACGCAACATGCGATTGAATAATCGTCTCCCCAGAATTCTCTCATTAAATCATCATTTTCATATTGAATTGAAGATGTTTCAATAGATAATTTTGTACAATATTTTTTAAATCCTTCTGGTAATCTTGTAGACCATAAAACAGTCATATTTGGTTCTGGAGCAGGGCCTAAGTTTACAAGTGAATGTAACATTCTAAATGAGTTCTTTGTAACTAATGTTCTACCATCAATTCCCATACCACCAATACCTTCAGTAACCCAAACTGGATCTCCACTGAATAATTCGTTGTATTCAGGTGTTCTTAAGAATCTAATTAATCTTAATTTCATAACGAAATGATCCATTAATTCTTGTGCTTCTTCTTCAGTTAAAATACCTTTTTTAATATCTCTTTCAATGTATATATCTAAGAATGAAGATGTTCTACCTAAACTCATTGCGGCACCATTTTGTTCCTTTGTTGAGCCTAAGTATCCAAAATATACCCATTGGATAGCTTCTTTAGCATTTGCTGCTGGACGAGATATATCAAATCCATAGCTTGCAGCCATTTCTTTTAATTCATTTAATGCTTCTATTTGATCATGAACTTCTTCTCTGTCTCTAACTGTTTCTGTGTATATAGAAGGTACTTCTAATGATTGCATAACTTCCATTTTGTCTTGAATTAAAGCATCGATACCATATAAAGCGATTCTTCTATAATCACCAATAATTCTTCCTCTACCATAACCATCTGGAAGACCAGTTATAATATGAGAACTTCTTGCAGCTCTTATTTCTGGTGTATATGCTGCGAAAACACCATCATTGTGTGTTCTTCTAAAGTTTTTGAAAATCTTTTCAACTTCTGGAGATAATTTTACATCTATTGCTTCGCAAGATTTTTCAACAATACGAATACCACCATTTGGCATAATTGCTCTTTTTAAAGGTTTATCTGTTTGTAAACCAACTATTTGTTCTAGGTCTTTATCAATATAACCTGCTGGATGACTTGTAATTGTAGAAACAGTAGTTGCATCAACATCAAGTACACCACCTTTAGAATCTTTTTCTTTCTTATACAAATCTAAAACTGTATCCCATAATTTTTTTGTTCTTTCTGTGGGACCAGCTAAAAATTCTGCTCCTCCTTCGTAAGGTGTATAGTTCTTTTGAATGAAGTTTCTAACATTTATTTCATGTCTCCATTCTCCACCTTTGAAATTTTCCCATTCATCAAATTTCATAAAAATAAATCACTCCTTTTCTCTTCACAATTAATTATAATACCACAAAACAGTGCATAATACAATATTTTAAACAAAAAAATAGAAAAAATAAATAGAATATCTTGTCAAATTATGTAAAAAATAGTATAATAAGATTGTATTTTATTTTCGAAAAGAGGTTATATTAAATGGAAGGTTTAAAAGTTTTAATAAGTGAAGAAGAAATCCAAAAGAGAATATCTGAACTTGCAAAACAAATTTGTGATGATTACAAAGGACAAGATATTACATTTATCTGTATTTTAAAAGGATCAATATTTTTTACAGTTGAGCTTGCAAAGAAAATGCCTTGTGATATTAATTTTGAATTCATAAGAGTATCAAGCTATCATGGCGAGAATAGCACAGGTGTAATAAAAATGAAAGTTGACCTACAAGGTGATATTAAAGACAAAAATGTAATTATAATTGAAGACATTGTAGATACAGGAAGAACTTTATCATATTTAAAAGAGTACTTAAAAAGCAAAGAACCAAGAAGCTTAAAGATATGCTCAATGTTAGATAAGAAGGAAAGAAGAGTATGTAAGCTAGACGCAGATTATGTTGGATTTAATATTCCAGATAAATTTGTTGTAGGTTATGGATTGGACGTAGATGAAAAATATAGAAATCTTCCATATATAGGATATTTTGAAAATGTTTAATATAAAAGCAGAACTTAAAAAACTCCCATCAAAACCGGGAGTTTATATTATGAGAGATAAAAACGATACTATTATTTATGTAGGAAAAGCGGTATCTCTTAAAAATAGGGTAACTCAGTATTTTAGGAAAACCAATAAAACAGCTAGAATTCAAAAGATGGTTTCTTTAATAGACCATTTTGAATATATAGTTGTAGATAATGAGGCAGAAGCTTTAATTTTGGAGTGTAATCTTATTAAAAAGAATATGCCAAAGTTTAATGTACTTTTAAAGGATGATAAGGCATACCCATATATTAAAATAGATGTAAAATCAGATTACCCAAATGTTTTTTATACAAGAAGCATAAAAAATGATGGCTCAAGATATTTTGGACCTTATGCAAACCCTTATGCTGCAAAAGAAGTGATAAATTTCATAAAGGAAAGATTCCAAATTAGACAATGTAAAACTTTTAAATCCAATAAAAGGGCTTGCTTAAATTACCATATTAAAAGATGCTTAGCACCATGTGTTAATTATGTTTCAAAAGAAGATTATAAAAAACAAATAGATCAAATTATAATGCTTTTAGAAGGAAAAACTGAAAGTATAATAAAACAAATAAAACAGGAAATGAATGAAGCTTCAGCAAAACAAGACTATGAAGCAGCGGCAAAATTAAGAGACAGAGTAGCAGCAATAGAAAGATTTTCACAAGAACAAAAAGTTTCAAATCTAAATGAAAAAGCAATAGATGTAATAGGTGTTTACAAAAATGAACTTGATTGTGTGGTTGAAATATTTTTTGTTAGAAATAGTAAGATGATAGGTAGAGAACACTATTTTTTAGATAACATGGTAGGAGAAGAAATAAAAACTATACTTTCTGATTTTGTAAAACAATATTATATGAATAAGCTTGAATTTCCAAGCAAGATAATGATGCAAGAGGAAATTGAAGATAGAGGAATTCTAGAAAAATTACTTACAGAAAAGGCTGGCAAAAAAGTAGAATTTAAAACACCTCAAAAAGGCGAAAAATTAAGATTTGTAGAGATGTGTGTAAATAACGCGAAAATAACACTAGAAAATAAAACTCAAGAAAAAAAGGATATGGTTTTAGAACTAAAACAAACATTAAATATAGAAAAATTACCAAGAAAAATTGAATGTTTTGACATTTCAAATTTAGCAGGAGACTATATGGTAGCTGGTATGTGTGTTGCCATAGATTGTGTTATAAAGAAAAATTTAAGCAGAAGATTTAAAATAAAAACTGTATTTACTCAGGATGATCCAAGATGTACTGAAGAAGTAGTAACAAGAAGACTAAAACATTCAATAGAAAATCCAAAAGGCGGTTTTGGAAATTTACCAGATGTAATATTTGCCGATGGTGGTATAACTCAAATAAGAGCAATAAAAAGGGCTATTCAAAAATATAACCTTCAAATACCAGTATTTGGAATGGTAAAGGATGATAAACATTCAACCAAAAATTTGATAGATGAAACAAGAAAAATTATACAATTATCAGAAGAACAAATGAATTTTGTAACGAGGATGCAAGATGAGGTTCATAATGTTGCAATAGAATATAATAGAAAATTAAGGGAACAAGAAGCAACAAAATCAAAACTTGATAATATTCCAGGCATTGGTGAAAAGAAGAAACAAGAATTACTAAAGAAATTTGGAAGCATAGAAGGAATAAAAAAGGCTGAATTAGAAGAAATAACAAAGATAAAAGGAGTAAACGGCGATTTAGCAAGAATTATCAAAGAATTTTTGGATTAAAAATTATCATATTTGTACTACTCTAGGAATATATTTTTAATAAGGGACAAGGAGGTACAAATATGATAGATGTTACAGATTCAAGTTATTGGAATGAAAAGTTTGAGGAGAAAAAAGAACATAAAATAGGATTTGCAAACAAAATAATAATGATAGGATTAATATTGTTTGGAATATGCACAGTTATAAATACAGCATTAATATATTCGTTTTTTAACCTATTAAATAAACTATAAAGGAGAGATAGTAATTGAATATAGCAACAAATTGGAAAGATTATGAAATAATAGATATGGCAAATGGGGAAAAACTAGAACGCTGGGGAAAGTATACTTTAGTAAGACCAGATCCACAAATAATTTGGAAAACACAAAGTTTCCCTGAAAAATGGAAAAAAGCAAATGCTACATATACAAGAAGCAAAACTGGTGGAGGAGCTTGGAGTTATAAAACAAAATTACCAGCTGCATGGCAAATTAATTATAAAAATTTAGTATTCAATATAAAACCAATGGGATTTAAACATACAGGATTATTTCCTGAACAAGCAGTAAACTGGGATTGGATGATTGACAAAATAAAAATGGCAAGAAGACCAATAAAGGTATTAAATTTATTTGCGTATACTGGAGGAGCAACCGTAGCTTGTAGTTCAGCAGGAGCTTCTGTATGCCATGTTGATAGTTCAAAAGGAATGGTAGCTTGGGCAAAAGAAAACATAATTTCATCAGGACTTCAAGATAGACCAGTTCGCTATATAGTTGATGATGTAGTAAAATTTGTTCAAAGAGAAATAAGAAGAGGAAATACTTATGATGCAATTATAATGGATCCACCTTCTTATGGAAGAGGGGCATCAGGAGAAGTATGGCAATTTGAGGAAAACATATCAAATCTAGTAGAACTATGTATAAAAGTATTAAGTAAAAATCCATTATTTTTCTTAATAAATTCATATACAACTGGAATTTCAGGCGAAGTATTAAGTAATATTCTAAAACTAAATTTAAAAGACTATAAGGGCAAAATATCCGCAGGAGAGATAGGTTTACCAATGAGTAATTCAAATTTAATATTACCTTGTGGAATTTATGGAAAATGGGAAAAATAGCATTATGTAAATTATATTAAAAACGAAAAAAACTATATGAAAATGCAATTTGCAATTTTACATATAGTTTTTTTATGCGTTTATAAAGAAAAATACAAATTATAGAATAAATATTGTACAATAACAATAGAAAAAGTAAGGATAATTTGAGGTGATTCAAATGGTAGAATCGATATGTAATAAATTAACCTTGAGGATTAGAAAAAAAATGCCAGATGTAGATGATGAAAGAGCAGAAGTAATTAATTATGGATTACAGTTAGCAATAGGTGAAATACCCAAAACATTTATTATATTGTTTGTAGCTTGGCTAGCTGGAGTGTTAGATTTAACACTTATATCAATACTTATAATAACACCATATAGAGCAATGGTGGGGGGAGCACATTTTAAAACACATGTGAAATGTGTACTAGCAACTTCAATTTTTTACATAGGTACAGCCCTTCTTAGTAAATATATTGTATTATCTAGAATGATTAGAATTATGTTAACAGCAACAATATGGATTTTCGCAGTTATTATGATTAGTTGGTATGCTCCAGCAGATACGGAAGATGTACCAATACTTAGAAAAAAGGAAAGAAAAGCCAAAAAGATAATATCATATATAATTATGACATTAATGCTTACAATATCTCTAATTATAAAAAATTCTATTATATCTAACATATTTTTATTTGGAACATTATTCCAAACAATATCAATAACGAGAGTTATGTACAAAATAGCTCAAAATAAATATGGATATGAAGAATATGTTAGAAATAAAGAAAATATTTAAACCTTGTTCATAAAAAATTGACACATAGAAAATTTATTAGTAAAGGGGGGAAGAGTAATGTTAAAATTATTAGCAAAAATAGCAGAAAAATATGCTAGAAGCACAAACGTTGCATCTTATGTTTTCATTAATTGGCATCAACCAAAAATGCCAGCATCTTTAATAAAAAAAGACTAGTGTAAATATTAAAAATACAGTCTAGATATTAGCCCTCTAGACTGTATTTACTTATTAATTATAAATTGCAAACTGTTGTGTGAAAAGCTCTTTAGTTTTTGTAGTGTATAAATCAAGATTAGAATTTTTAGTTAGATATTTTCTAACTTCCCACAAACCTAATCCATGATTACCTTCAGACTTATTATCTTCTGCATTATCTTCCCTAGAAGTGTAACCTTTTTCAAAAATTCTATCAATGTTTATACCTTTGTTGATGTAAGAATTTTGAACAATAATTAGAGTTTTATTACGATTCTTATCATTTCTAAAAATAACATTAACTATCTTTTCGTCACATTGTGAAGCGGCTTCGATGGCATTGTCTAAAAGTATACCTAAAATCCTAGTAAGTTCATAAGTTTTTATGTTTAGGTTACTTAAATCAGCCATAATTTCTAAGGAAAGCTTAATTTCATGCTTTTCTGCTTTATAATATTTATCAGTTAACAAACTATAAATAGCAGGATTATTAATAAGTTCAGGGTTTAACACTGCCAAGTTATTATTAAGCTGACATTCTTCTAGCAAATCTTTATAATAAGATTTTAAGCCATCCATGTTTCCAACTGAAATATAACCACCAATAGCTTGAATTATGTTATTAAAATCATGCTTAAAGCCTCTAATATTATCATGTAAAGTAGATAGAGTTTTATTATACATTTTCTGCTCTTCCAAATTTTGAGTAGTTTCTTCTAACTTGTTAGTTCTAATTAAACTAAACATGCTAATAGCAAAATATAAAGAAACAATAAACAAAGTTAAAAACACTAAAGGATTAGGCATAAAATCAATATAATTAAATAAAAGGTAATATTCAATAGCTAAAGCAATTGAACCAATTAGAAAATTAGTAATAAGTAAGTGCGAATTTTTAATATTAAATTTATCTGATAAAGAAAATTTGATATTAAATCTTTTAAATAGTTTATAAATAAAATATAATCCAATATAATTCAACAAAGAGAAACAAATTTTATGTATAGGAATTGTTGATGTTACAGATGATGGAACTTTTAACACAGCAGAATATATTGTCATTATAATTGTACCAAATAATAAAACTATAATATATAATACAATATCTGAAAGTATTGCTTTTAATACACTAGTTCGAAATATTAGTAAAACTAAAACAGGCATTGAAATAACATTGACAAAAGTATTAAAAGGTGGAATTCCAAAGTATGTATTTAATAAAGAAATTATTGAAAAGCTAACAACAAATAAAATTTTTTTCTTTGTTGTTGATTTGATATTTAATAAAGTTGTAAATATAAGCATATAAAGGTAAATTTCAATAAAAGTGCATGGAATACCATTTAAATCTATAAATAGTTGATTTTCACTTGTTAATATACTCCAAATGTTTTGTAATGTTTTCATTTTTTATGACCTCCAAAAATTTATTTTTGTATTTTGCCCCTATATAACATATAGCGTTATGATCAAACATAACAATATTGTTCCCATTCAAGTTAGTAACATTATTAATATTTATGATATAAGACTTATGACATCTAATAAAATTATCTGGTAGACAAGATTGTATTTTAGAAAAAGAACTATAGATTTCGTAAGTCTTTGAAGAAGTACAAAAAACTAATTTCATACCATCTTTTTTTATATAATTAATATCATCCTGTTTGAGAAAAGTGTTATTATTTAATTTAATAAATTTTGCGTGCGATTCTATAGTATCATCTACAAGTCTAAGAATAGTTTCTTCAAGTCTTTCATCTGTAACTGGTTTGGCTAGATAGTCAAAAGTTTTGTATTTATACGCTAACAGTCCATATTCCAAATGACCAGTTAAAAAAATTATATATATGTTTTTATTTTTCTTTCTTACGATATTTGCAACATCACATCCTGAAATATTAGACCTTAAATTAATGTCTAATATTAAAACATCAGTATCATTGTTATCAATATAGTTAATTACTTCTTCTGGAGTTTTTGATTTATAAACTACTTGAGCATCAATGTCATCTTTTGTAAAAATTGACTGTAATGTTTTTTCTAATCTATCCAATACTTGAACATTATCATCACATAAAACAAAATGTAACATAAAAGTACTCCTTATGTAATTAATATAAAAACCTCATTATTGATGTATATACCAAAGGTTCGACACAAAAATGGAAAATTTTGCAAATTACCACCTATAATATACCCCTAAGCCACACTATTTGTCAATGAAAAAACACTAAAAAGATGAAAATGAAACATAGGAGTAAATGTTTATTTGAAAAAAGCAAACCCTATATTTTAACAACTAAATTTATACTTTATCACTTGAAATTATGCAAATAAAGTTAAATACCTTTATTAGCTAAAAATAATATTTTGAATATTATATAAAATATAAGGAGGAAATTTATGAACATAAAAATAGGTAATACACCAATGATAAAAATTAGGTACAAATATAATGAAAATGAAAATTGGTTCTATACAAAGTTAGAATTTTACAATTTAACTGGAAGTATAAAAGATAGAGTAGCTTATTATATACTTTCAAAAGCGTATCAAGATGGTACTTTAAAGAAAGGAATGGAAATAGTTGAAGCAACAAGCGGTAACACAGGGATTTCACTTAGTGCATTAGGTAGTTTTTTAGGAAATCCAGTTCATATTTTTATGCCAGACTGGGTAAGCAAAGAAAGGCTAAATCTTATGAAAATGTATAATGCAAAAGTAACACTTATCTCAAGAGAAAAAGGGGGCTTTAAAAAGGCTGTAGAAGAAGCTAAAGAATATGCTGAAGAAAACAATGCATTTTTAGCAAACCAATTTTCTAATCAAAACAACATATTAGCCCATTATGAAACAACAGGACAAGAAATATTAAATACTCTAGGAGACAAAATAGGAGGATTTGTTTCAGGAATAGGAACAGGAGGTACCTTAGTTGGAACGGCAAAAAAGTTGAAAGAATTTGACTCTAAAATAAAAGTTTATGCTCTTGAGCCAGACAAAATGCCACTACTATCTCAAAATAAAATAATAGGAAATCATAAAATAGAAGGAATAGGAGATGATTTTATTCCAGATATAGTAGATAAAAATATAATAGATGAAATAATAACAGTAAATGATGATGACAGCATAAACATGGCTAGAAAAATAGCTAAAAATTTAGGAATAGGAGTTGGTATATCATCAGGAGCTAATATGATAGCAAGTATAATTGCAAAAGAAAAAAATGATAAAGAAATAGTAACAGTATTTCCAGATGATAATAAAAAATATATTACAACAGATTTAAGCAAGCCAATAGATAATAATTCAAAATTTATATCTAATAAAATTGAAATTATAAATTACGAATTTGTTTAAAATTCGTATATTACTCATTCTCTAATCATATTTATATAAAAGAAACAAAAATTAAGGATTATATTTAATTAAAAGAGGAGAGATAAGTATGAAAAAGAGAACTTTAATTATAATTACAATAATTGTTATAACTGCAATTATTATTTTAGCAGTAATAGGTAAACAAAATGAGAATAAAACAATACGGAACAAGCAGTGGGGCGGTACTTAGCAATAAAAAAATAGGCTGGGGAATAAAAAGAAATGATAACCATGAACAGCCAGATTTAGGCAGTAATAATAAAAAATTAATAGATGAAAATGAAGACATAGCAATGGGAAATAAAGAGGATAAATTTGTGTATTTAACTTTTGATGAGGGATATGAAGCGGGATATACTCCTCAAATTTTAGATGTTTTAAAAGAAAATGATGTAAAGGCAGCCTTTTTCATAACTGGTCATTATCTAAACACAAAACCAGAACTAGTAAAAAGAATGATTGATGAAGGTCATATAGTTGGAAACCATACTGTAAATCATCCAAGTATGCCAGATTTAGATAATGATAAAGTAAAAGAAGAAATAATGAAACTTCATGTAACAGTATTTGAAAAATTTGGATATGAAATGAAATATCTAAGGCCTCCTAAAGGTGAATTTAGCCAAAGAACGCTATATTTAAGCAAAAGCTTAGGATACACAACCGTAATGTGGAGTTTTGCTTATGATGACTGGGACGAAAATAAGCAAGGAAGAGAAAATTATGCAAAAGAAAAAATCTTATCAAATACACATAATGGAGCGGTTATATTATTACATGCTAATTCCAAAGATAATACAAATATTTTGGATGAAACAATAAAAGAAATAAAAAAACAAGGCTATGAATTTAAAACATTAGATGAATTTAAAAGATAGGCTAAAAAAATTACAAAATTTTACAAAAAAATATTGATTATTAAATTTGTTTTGTGATAGAATGATAACGTTATAAATTATAAAATTTATCCGTCTAGGAGGAAAATGATGAAAGAAATAGTCGAAACAAAATTTAAGGAAATATTTGGAACAGAAGGTAGATTTAAAACATATTTTGCTCCAGGAAGAGTTAATCTAATAGGTGAACATACAGATTATAATGGTGGGCATGTATTTCCGTGTGCATTAACAATGGGAACTTATGCAACAGTAAGAGAAAGAGAAGACAAAATTTTAAACTTTTACTCTATGAATTTTGATGATTTGGGAATTTTAACCTCTTCAATCGATAACTTAGTATATAATGAAAATGAGAATTGGATTAATTACCCAAAGGGAGTTATTTGGGCTTTAAAAAATGAAGGATATAATATAGACCATGGCTTTGATATAGTATATTATGGAACTATTCCAAATGGAGCAGGTTTATCTTCATCAGCATCATTAGAAGTGTTAACAGGATTTATTTTAAAGGATATGTTCAAATTAGATATGGATAACACAAAAATAGCACTAATAGGACAAATGGCAGAAAATAAATATGTTGGTGTAAATTGTGGTATTATGGATCAATTTGTTATTGCAAATGGGAAAAAAGATAATGCAGTATTTTTAGATACAGCAACTCTTGAATATAAATATGCACCAATAAACCTAGAAAATGAAAAGATAGTAATAATAAATACAAATAAAAAAAGAGGACTAGGAGATTCAAAATATAATGTAAGAAGAGCCGAATGTGAAAAAGCATTAGAAGAATTACAAGAAAGTGGCTTACAAATTAAATCTTTAGGAGATTTAACAGAGAAAGAATTTGAAGAACATAAAAGTGCAATAAAGGATGAAATAAGACAAAAACGTGCAAAACATGCAGTATATGAAAATCAAAGAACATTAAAAGCAGTACAAGCATTAGAAAATAATGATTTAGAGTTATTTGGTAAATTAATGGTAGAATCTCATAATTCATTAAGAGATGATTATGAAGTTACTGGTATTGAATTAGATACAGCAGTTGAAGAAGCTCTAAAACAAGAAGGAGTTATAGGAGCAAGAATGACAGGAGCTGGCTTTGGTGGCTGTGCAGTAAGCATTGTAAAAACAGACAAAGTTGAAAACTTCATAAAAAATGTTGAAAAAGGATACAGAGAAAAAATAGGATATAATCCAGAATTCTATGTAGTAGAAATAGGAAATGGAGTAAGAGCAATTTAGCTTTTGAAAGAGGTAAAATGAACATTATAGGGATAGATTCAGGAAGTTCAACTATAAAAATAATAGAAGTAAATGAACAAAAAGAAATTTTACATAAATTAATATTAAATAAAGTTCCAACTATTCAAGCCTTAGAAATCTTTATAATCAAAGAAAAAATTGATGTAAAAAACATCCAGAAAATTGTATTAACAGGAGTAGGAAAAGACGAAATTAAAGAGGACATATATAACATTCCTACAATAAAGGTTGATGAATTTATTTCAATCGGTATGGGTGGACTGAATTTAAGTAATCAAAAAAAAGGACTAGTTGTAAGCATAGGAACAGGTACTGCATTTGTTGAGGCTAGAGGAAAAAAGTTCAAACACATTGGAGGCACAGGAATAGGCGGAGGAACATTACTAAATTTATGCAAACAAATTGCAGACTGTGATTCAATAAATAAAATAAACGAAACAATAAAAAATGGCAATTTAAATAATATAGATTTAAGAATACAGGATATAACAACTAAAGAAATAAAAACTTTACCACCAGATATAACTTCAGCTAATTTTGGTAAATTAGGTGAAAATGCTACAAAAGAAGATTTATGTATGGGAATAGTAAATATGATATTTGAAACAATAGGAGTTATGGCTGTATTTGGAGCACAGAGAACAAGGCTTAAGAATATAATTGTTGTAGGAAACGTTGCAACAATGCCATATATAAAAATTGTTTTAAAAAAAATAGAAAAATTGCATAATGTAAAATTTATTATACCAAAACAAGCACAATTCGCAACAGTAATTGGAGCAATAGAAACAATAAAATAAAGCAACGTAAGAATTTAAAAATACTAAGGAGGTACATAAAATGTACGTATTTAATAAAATAACGGTAAATCCACAATTACCAAAGGCAATAGAAAGGCTTGGGGATATATCAGAAAATTTGTGGTGGTCTTGGAACACAGAGTTTCTAAAGATATTTAAAGCTATTGATATTGATTTATGGGAAAGATGTGGTAAAAACCCTGTAAAATTTTTAAAACAGGTTGAACAAGAAAAACTAGAGAAGGCAGCTCAAAATCAAGAAATCTTGAGAGATTACAGAACAAATGTAGAAAACTTTGAAAATTATATGAAAAGCAAAAATACATGGTTTAATAAGCAATATCCTTATAATAAAGAAGATGTAATTGCATATTTCTCAGCAGAATATGGATTAGATGAAACAATTCCAATATATTCAGGAGGACTAGGAATATTATCAGGAGACCACTTAAAATCTGCAAGTGACTTAGGAATACCATTAGTAGCAATAGGATTACTATACAAAAATGGATATTTTAATCAGGTTATAGATAAAAACGGTCAACAATTAAGTGAATATAGAAACATAGAATTAGATAATTTGCCAATAAAACCAGTAAAAGACGAAAATGGCGAAGACTTAGTAATAAATATAAAAATGCTAAAAGGAAAACTATACATAAAAGTATGGAAAATATGTGTAGGAAGAGTAAATTTATATTTATTAGATACAGATATAGAAGAAAACAAAGAAGAATTTAGAGGAATAACACTAAAACTATATGGCGGAGATCAAGAAATGAGAATAAGACAAGAAATGGTTTTAGGAATAGGCGGAGTAGAGCTACTACGTGAGCTAAAAATTAAACCAACAGTATACCACATGAATGAAGGACACTCATCATTCCTTGTATTAGAAGCAATTAAGGATACAATAAGAGAAAAAGAAATATCATTTCAAATTGCAAAAGATATAGTAACCGCAAAAACAGTGTTTACAACACACACGCCAGTACCTGCTGGAAACGACATATTCCCAACAACACTAGTAGAAAAATATTTTGATGGATATTGGAAAGACTTAGGAATTTCAAAAGAAGAATTTTTAGAACTAGGAATGAAACCAAAAGAAAAAAACAAAACAACCTTCAATATGGGAATACTAGCATTAAAGGTAGCAGGAAAAAAGAATGGAGTAAGTAAACTACATGGAGAAGTTTCAAGAGAACTATTCTCAGAAGTATGGCCAGAAATAGCACCACAAGAATCACCAATAACACATATAACAAACGGAATTCATACTTGCTCATGGCTTGCACCAAATTTAAAGGAGTTATATAATAAATATTTAGAACCATACTGGCAAGACAAAATATACTTAGATGAAACATGGAACAAAATAGACAAAATACCAAATAAAGAATTATGGGAAGCACATAGAGACAGAAAAATAAAATTATTAAAACTTGTTAAAGATAATGTTACAACAAGATTAAAAAACAATGGAACTCACTATGAAAAAATAAAAGAAATAGTATCAGGATTAAACCCAGATGCTTTAACAATAGGATTTGCTCGTAGATTTGCAACATATAAAAGAGCAACATTAATTTTTAAAGATTTAGAAAGAATCACACAAATATTAAACGATGAACAAAAACCAGTACAACTAATATTTGCAGGAAAAGCACATCCAGCAGATAAAGAAGGTCAAGATTTAATAAAATATATACATGAAATATCAATGATGCCACAGTTTAAAGGAAAAATCTTTTTATTAGAAAACTATAATATTAATGTAGCAAGACACTTAGTATCAGGTGTTGATGTATGGCTTAATAATCCAAGAAGACCAATGGAAGCATCAGGAACAAGTGGAGAAAAAGCATCAGTAAATGGAGTTGTAAACTTCAGTATATTAGATGGCTGGTGGGCAGAAGGATACAACACAAAAAATGGTTGGGCAATAGGAACAAATGCTGAATACTTTTCTTATGAAGAACAAGACTTAGCAGATAGTGAAAGCATATACAAAATACTTGAAGACAAAATAATACCAATGTACTATAACAAAGATGAAAACGGAATATCAAAAGACTGGCTTTCATTTATGAAAAACTCAATAATGTCAACAGGAGGAAAATATAGTACAGCAAGAATGTTAGTAGACTATACAAACAAACTATATATGCCATTGTGCAATTTAACAGATAATTACTATAACAAACTAGAACTTGTTACAGAATATAATAGAGTAAAACAAAACCTATATGAAAACTGGAACGACATAGAAATAATGCAAGAAAACAACCTAGACAATATAACAATAGACGCAGGAGAAAGTATAACAGTATCATGTAAAGTACAATTACCTAATATAGATAAAGAATACATTCAAGCAGAATGTTATTGTGGAAAAATATTAGATAATGGAATAGTAGAAGATGTAAACATAGTTCCAATGAAATTAATAGGAGAAGACACACAAAACAAAATATACACTTATGAAACAAAAATAAAAATGAAAACAGGCGGAAACTATGGCTATACATTTAGAGTAATGCCAAAACATGAAATGCTACCAGAACCAGCAAACTTAAATCTAGTAAAATGGATAACAAAATAAAATAAGACACTTTGAATAAGCTTTACCTTAAAAACCTATTCAAAGTGTTTAATTTTTTTACATCTCGCATCTTGACACTAATACTGCAAAATGATAAAATCTAAATAGATTATTTTGAAAGGAAATGAAAATAAATGAGAAAAACAAAAATCGTATGTACATTAGGCCCTGCAACAGATAATGAAGAGACATTAAAAGAACTTATGCTAGAAGGAATGAATGTTGCAAGAATAAACTTCTCACATGGAAACTATCAAGACCAAGCAGATAGAATTAACATGTTCAAAAAAGTTAGAGACGAATTAAAAATGCCAATACCATTGTTATTAGATACACAAGGACCAGAAATTAGAATAGGCAAATTTAAAAACAATGAAATATATCTAGATAATGGGCAAGAATTTACATTACTTAATAATGATGAATTAGGTGATAAAACAAAAGTATCAATTACATATAAAACACTTTACCAAGAAATAGATATAGGAAGAACAATATTAGTAAATGATGGAACTATTGAATTAAAAGTAAAAGAAATAAAAGATAAAGATATAGTTTGTGAAGTTATGCAAGGAGGAAAACTTACAAATAGAAAGAGTATAAACATTCCTGATTTTGCAGTTAATCTTCCTGGAATTACTGAAAAAGATATAGCAGATATTAAATATGGAATACAAGCAGGTTTTGACTATATTGCGGCTTCTTTTGTAAGAAAACCACAAGACGTATTAGAAATAAGAGAGGTTTTAAAACAAAACGGAGGAGAACATATAAAAATAATATCAAAAATAGAGAACAGAGAAGGAATAGACAATTTTGATAAAATACTAGATGTTTCTGATGGAATAATGGTAGCAAGGGGAGACTTAGGAGTTGAAATACCAATGGAAGAGGTTCCTGTATACCAAAAACAATTCATAAAGAAAACATATAGACAGGGAAAACCAGTTATAACAGCAACACAAATGCTTGAATCTATGATTACAAACCCAAGACCAACAAGAGCAGAAGTAAGTGATGTGGCAAATGCTATTTATGATGGAAGTAGTGGAATAATGCTATCTGGAGAAACTGCATCAGGAAGCTATCCAGTAGAATGTGTAAAAACAATGAATAAAATTGCAATAGAAATAGAAAGCTCAATAAAATATTGGAAAAGATTAAAAGCAAGAGAGTATGATTTAGACCATACAAATTGTGAATTTATTATGAATTATGCTGTATGTACAACAGCTATGAATGTTAATGCAAAAGCAATTATAGCATATACAAACACAGGAAATACTGCAAGAATGGTATCAAGCTTTGGACCAGGATGCCCAGTATTTGCAATAACTCAAAATGAAACAACATATAGACAATTAGGATTATATTGGGGAATAATACCAAAATGGTTTGAACCTCAACCAAACATTGATGTTCTATTACATAAAGGTTTAGACAAATTAAAAGAAGAAAACTTTTTATTAAAGGGAGACAAAGTAGTAATTGATGGAGGAACTAAAGTTTTAACAGATGTTCCAACAGAAGACTTAACAAGAAATAGTGTAATAGGAGGAGTAGTAGAAATATAGATGGAGTTGTTAATTGTTGTAGTATTGATAATTGTAAGTATAGTTTTGTTAGGAATTATTTTAGGATTTAATTTTAAAAAAGCAAAATCTTTGCAAGAAGATAAAACACTTGAAAAATTAATAAATAAATTTCCAGATAATATAACAGTTGCTAAAGAAATGCTGAAAAGTTTAAATAACGAAAAAGTAAAAGTTGAAGAAACTAAAAGCAATAATACAAGTTTATATATAGCCATTACTGACAAAATATTAATAGCAAACATTAAAAATAATTATTCAAGAATACAAACAATAGCACACGAATGTTTACACTCAATTCAAGATAGAAAAATATTACTATTTAACTTCATATTTTCTAATATTAGTATGGTATATTGGGTAGTAATAGCAATACTAACGCTTACACATACAATAAAAAATATAGAAATACAATTTATCATACTACTACTATTTGCAATAATTAAGCTAGCCATTAGAGGCTTTCTGGAAACAGATGCAATAATAAAAGCTGAGTATTTAAGCAGAGAATACATGGAGAGTAAAGGCATTTTAAAAAAAGAAGAATTAAAAAATGTAATGAAAAAATACAAAGAAATAAGCAAAATAGCTGTTCCACATACTATTATACAAATTATAACAAGTTCATTTATGGGAATAATAATGTATTATATAATTTCATTAATTAAATAAAAAAACATGCAGTTCCAAAAAAGGAATTGCATATTTTTTTTATTTAAAAATACAATTTACAGAGGTGGCAAAAATGAGAAAAAAAAGCAAAATCAATCAAATCTTAGAAATGCCTAGAGAAATAGATAATAAAGAACCTAAAATAACAATAATTTCATTTGATGAAATATTTATAGAAAACTACAAAGGAATATTAGAGTATGAAGAATTCTTTGTAAAAATCGGTACAGAAATAGGCACTATAAATGTAAATGGATATAATTTAATGCTAGAGCAAATAACAGAAGATGATATAGGAATAAAAGGCATAATAAAAAGTATAGATTTAGAAAAAGATGAGGAAATGCCTCAAAACACATAAAAATATTTTACAGATGAAGGGAGAAAAAAATAGTGTTTGTACAACCAATATTAAATTATTTTACTGGATATGTAAAAATAAAAGTGGAAGGTCTTTTCCTAGAAAGATTTATAAACATTTGTGTAAGCAAGAAAATATTATTAATGGATATAAAACGAGAAAAATCAACCATTATGTATGCAAACGTTGGAATAGCTGATTATAAAAAACTAAAACAAGTAGCAAGAAAAACAAAATCAAAAATAAAAATACAAAGAAAAAAAGGACTACCATTTACCATAAAAAAATATAGAAAAAGAAAAATATTTGGAATTCTATTTGTAGTTATTTTAGCTCTACTAATAGTTTCATCAAACTATATATGGAACATAGAAATATCAGGAAATGTTAAAATTACAAACCAAGAAATTCTACAAAGCCTAGAGGGAAGCGGGCTAAAAGTAGGACTTTCTAAAAATGATATAGATATAAATGCAGTTATAAGTAAAATAAGACTAGATAGGGAAGATATTGCATGGATAGGAATAACTGTAAAAGGAACAAATGCAATAGTAAAAATTAAAGAAGCAGCTAAAGCACCAGAGGTTATAGATGAAAATAAATTCTGTAATATAGTTGCAAACAAAACAGGAATGATAACAAAAATAAATGTACAAAATGGAACAGCCAATGTAAAGGTAGGCGACATAGTAGAGGAAGGAGATATACTTGTAAATGGATATTTAGAAGGAAAATATACAGGAACAAGATATGTGCATGGTGCAGCAACTGTTGAGGCAAAAATTTGGTACACAAAAAAGGAAAAAGCAATGCTTAAACAACAAATTCCAGTACAAACAGGAAACGAGGAAAAAAAATACAGCATTAAATTTAAAAAAAATCAAATAAATTTGTTTAAAACCCTTTCAAAATTTGAAAAATATGATACAATAAATGAGAACAAAAAAATAATTTTATTTTCAAATTTTTATCTACCTATTGAGGTGGTAAAAATAACAAATAAAGAATATGTTTTACAGGATGTTACTTATACAAATGAAGAACAAACACAAATATTAACAGAAAAACTAAAAAAAGAACTGCTAGAAGAAATTGGAGAACAAAAAAACATTGTAAATGTTAATGTAAACACATATTCACAAGATGAAGCAGTAGAAGTGGAAGTAACTTATGAGGTATTGGAAAATATCGGTGTAGAGCAAGAGATGAATATTTAAAAGAGGTGATATAATGGAACAAAGAAGTCTTAGAGTAGTAGAGACTGATAAAACGTTTTTTTCAAAAATAAGTAGTACAATTTCAAAAATACTTATACCTACAAGAGTAGGAATAAACGGAATGATGATTTCCATAAAAAGAAACAGTTTGATAAAAGCATATAGTAGTTATGTGGAAAATAACACAGAAGAACTACTAAAAAAGTATGAAGATAGCTATGCCTTATATTTAGAGGCGATTGATAAGTACATAATGGATTCATTATATAAAAAGGTTAAAAATAATACAGCAACTAGCTTCGAAAAAGATGCTATTTCAAAATACTATTTTGTAGTAAGTTTAAAAAACAAAAACTATCTAGAATACAAATATAAAAAACAAGAATATCTATTAAGAATAGATTATGAAACAGTAAGTGCAATGAAAAACAAAAAGTTTGTTGATAAATATAACAAATTTTATGTTGATAAAATGGATACATTATATAAAGGACTACTAAAAAATTATTCAGTAGAAATTGCAGATAATGTGCGTAAAGCCGAAGACAATATATATGATAAGGTGTTTAAAACATTAGAAACATATATATTAGAAATATTGCCAATAAAAATTGAGCAAGGCGATGAAATTGCAAAAGAAGAATATGAACAATATTTACATACAACAGTTGGAAAGCTAGAACAAACAGATAAGATAATGCAAAAGGTTGCATTGCTAGGAGTAAGTAGAAAAGTATTTATTCACAGCTTACCATTAGTCGCAACTGAAAAATGTTATATAAAATTATTGAAAGAAATAAGAGAATTAATAATAAATGCAAAAACTGAACCAAAAAGAGAAAATTTTTATGAAACATTATTTGACGTTATAGAAGATTATAACTTAAAAATATTATCAACAAAAATATATTGGGACAAGCCTCAAGAAAGACAAGAATACAAAGAATTCTGGAGTAAATATGAAAAAATAAAAGACAAACAAAATGAAAAACAGATTCTATTTTTGAAACAGGATATAAAGAAATTAAATGTAAATAGAAATAAATACTTAAAAATTATAGAACTACATAAGAAAAAATTAATAAAAATGGGAGCAATAAAAAATATTGCACCAACAGTAAAAACCTATAAAAGGATGGTATATAATAAGAGGTCAGCATAATGGAAATATTAGAATTAAATTATTTGGATTTAGAAGAAAATAAAAATTATGAAAAAATAATAAAAAAAGTTTTACAAAAATGCTTTGAAGAAGAAAATTTACAAGATAAAAAATTATATGTAAATGTAGTTCTAACAAATGATGAAAATATAAGAAATATAAACAGAGAACATAGACAAATAGATAAACCAACAGATGTATTATCTTTTCCAATGTATGAAAAGGAAGAACTAGAAAACCTAAAACTAGAAAATGAAGATATACTTGGAGATATGGTAATTTCAATAGAAAGAGTTGAAGAACAAGCAAAAGAATATGGGCATAGCTTTGAAAGAGAATTAGCATATATGGTAGTTCACTCATTCTATCACTTATTAGGATATGACCATATAAAAGAGGAAGACAAGATGAAAATGAGACCAAAAGAAGAAAATATACTACAAAAATTAAACATAAATAGATAAAGTTGAAAGGAATGTGATTAAATTATGAAATCAAAAGTAGGAAAATTTGCAATACTATTTTTAATAATAGTAATAATCGTAGCAGCTATTATATTAGCGGTAAAAATGACTAAAAAAGAAAAGGGACAAGATGTT
Organism: uncultured Clostridium sp.; assembly: GCA_900553365.1. GTDB lineage: Bacteria > Bacillota > Clostridia > TANB77 > CAG-508 > UMGS1781. The sequence continues at coordinate 8,731 of USDL01000013.1, read as the reverse complement.
ATAAAAGAAGGAAACGACCCAATAATAGAGCAACCAAAGGAAATAAAAAAATTAAAAATCGTAAATGAAGATTCAAAAACAAGACCTTATGCAGTAATGATAAACAATAACCATGCAGCATGGCCACAATGTGGTGTGCAAGATGCATACTTAGTATATGAAATAATTGCAGAAGGCGGAATAACTAGAATGATGGCTTTATACAAAGACCAAGACACTGCAAAAATTGGTTCAATAAGAAGTGCAAGACATTATTTTCTAGACTATGTAAATGAAAATGATGCAATATTTGTACACTGGGGAGGAAGCCCACAAGCATATAGCAAACTATCATCAATGGACCATCTAGATGGAATTGCATTAGAAGGAAGCGTTTTCTTTAGAGATAAAACACTAAACAGAGCTTATGAACACACAGGTTTTACAAGTATGGAAAATGTAAAAGAATATGCAACTAAAAAAGGATATACAAGAGATACTAATAAAGACTTATTATTAAATTACAGTGTAGACGAAATTGAAATGAGCAATTTAGACGGAGCAGAAAAAGCAACACAAGTAGATTTAAAATATTCAAACTATCATACAACAAGCTATGAATATGATGAAGAAAATAAAGTATATAAAAGAAGTATGAGTGGCAAAGCAAATGTAGACTTAGTAACAGGAGAACAATATACTGCAAAAAACATAATCATATATAAAGTTAAAAATTACACATTAAATGATGGAGAAAATAAAGGTAGACAAGATTTAGACAATATAGGAAGCGGTTCAGGATACCTAGTAACAGGCGGATATGTTGTTCCAATTACATGGGAAAAAGCATCACATAGTGAGCAAACAGTATATAAATACACAAACGGACAAGAAATAAAAGTAAATGACGGAAATACATTCATACAAATTTGCCCAATGGATGCAGAAATTACAATTACAGCACCAACACCAGAAGTAGAAAATCCAGAGGTTGAGAATAAAGCAGAATAAAAAGAACAGGAGAAAGTACATGCCAAATTTTAAATCAGGTTTTGTGTCTATAATAGGTAGAACAAATGTAGGAAAATCAACATTAATGAATAGTTTAGTGGGAGAAAAAGTTGCAATAACAGCAAATAAATGCCAAACAACTAGAACAGCAATAAGAGCAATAATAAATAGAGAAAATTCACAAATAATATTTATAGATACACCAGGAATTCATAAACCAAAAACAAAATTAGGAAATACAATGCTAGAAACAGTTTGGCAAAGCGTTCCAAATACTGATGTAACATTATTTATAATTGATGCTACATCAGAAAAAATAGGAACAGGAGACAGAATAATTTTAGATAAAATAAAAGAACTAAAAGCCAAAACTATATTGATTATAAACAAAATAGACTTAATAGAAAAGGAAAAAATATTAAAAATTATAGAATTATACAAAAATGAATATAATTTTGAAGCAATAATACCAGTTTGTAGTCTAGGCAATGAAAGCAATGAATTAATTTTAGAAGAAATAGAAAAGATACTTCCAGAAGGACCAGCTTATTATGATAAAGATGAGTATACAGACCAAACAGGAAGACAAATTGTAGAAGAAATAATAAGAGAAAAAGCATTAAAACTATTAAACGAAGAAATTCCACATGGAATATATGTTGAAACACAAAAAATGAAATTTAGAAAAACAGCAAAAAATGAAAACATATACGACATAGAAGCAACTATATATACATTAAGAGAATCACATAAAGGAATTATAATAGGAAAAAATGGAAGCATGCTTAAAAACATAGGAATGTATGCAAGACAAGACTTAGAAAGAATTTTTCAAACAAAAGTAAATTTAAAAATATGGGTAAAAGTAAAAGAAAATTGGCAAGACAATAGTAGTATAGTAAGTAAATTTAAGCTAAAATAATAGTATAAAAATTTTTTATTTACAAAAAATATTTTTAAAGAAAAACGAAGGAGAGAAAGCTTATGATAAGACAAATTGCATGGAATACATTTAAAAATACTGGAAATATAGATACATTTTTAGAATTTAAGCAAGTACAAGATATAGAAAATATAATAAAGGTGAAGGAATATGAGAACAGTCAAAACAAAAGGAGTAATAATTGCTGAAAAAGTAATGTCTGATTTTGATAAAATGCTTACTATTTTAACACCAAATTTAGGAAAAATAGAGTGTGTTGCGAAAGGAAGTAGAAGGCCAAAGAGCCTTTTAATGGCAGGCACTCAATTTTTATGCTTTGGTGAATATATATTATACAAAGGGTCGGATAACTATAGTATGAACTCTTGTGAAACTATAGAGCTATTTTATAATATAAGAACAGATTTAGACAAACTAAAATATGCAGTTTATACAACTAAAATAATAAATGATGTAACAACAGAAAACCAAAACAACTATAAAGTATTACAGCTATATCTAAATACACTATATGTAATATCAAATACGGATAAAGACTTAGACTTCGTAATCTCAATATTTAGATTACGATTATTATCAATTATAGGATATAGACCAGAAATTAGAGAATGTAAAACATGCAAAACAAAAGAAAACCTTACAAGGTTTAGCATAATGGATAATGGCTTTAAATGTGAAGCTTGTGGAAAGCAAGACAAAGGTTCAATAAGTATGAATGAAACAACCAAAGACGCAATGAGATACATAATACTTGCGGAATCAAAAAAAATATTTTCATTCCAAATACCAAAAGAATCAATAGAGGAATTAAAAATAATATCTAAGGTATATTTGACAGAAAAATTAGAAAAAGAGTATAAGATATAATCTATTTGCAAAGTTACCATAAATGTGATAAAATATATAAAGAACTAGCATTTTGCTAATTCAATAAAAAGTCTGGAAACAGAAAGGAGATTTCATCACTATGATGGAACGAAAAAGTAGAATGGATTTTATCTGCGAACAACTTTTTAAGGAAGCAGAAGGTGGATCTTTTGAAGCAAAGATGGAACTTTATCCATCTGAAGTAAAGCGGATAAGCAAACAGTTAAAGGTAGTAGTTGTAGCAGACAACAACCTTATGAGCTGCAACAACAAGAAATATGCGTGCATTATTTCTTGGAACAATGCCTTTCAGGGATGCAAGCTGAATTACAGACATTCATGGTATATGTCTAGATTGAGCGATGAAATTCCAGAAACTGAAAGCGTTGCACAAAGGCTTTTCCTGATAACTGCTAGGAGCAGAAACAGCATGAACTATACCAGAAATCACCAAGCAGTAGCTGGAGCTACCAAGTAACCAACAGGCTTTTGAGCTCGCCTATACAATATAGGCGGGCTATTATATTGACAAATAAAGAATATATTGATAAAATACTAAATGATAGAAAGGTTAAAAAATATGAAAGATACAATAGTTATTCGGGATAGAATCAAGTTGTGATGAAACTTCAGCAGCAATAGTTGTAAATGGAAGAAAAGTGTTATCAAATGTTATAAATTCTCAAATAGATATACATACATTATATGGGGGAGTTGTACCAGAAATTGCGTCTAGGTGCCATGTTGAGGTTATAAATCAGGTTGTAAAAGAGGCTATAAAGCAAGCAAATATTAAGTTTGAGGATATAGATGTTGTGTGTTCAACTTATGGGCCAGGGTTAGTTGGAGCTTTACTGGTTGGTGTATCTTATGCTAAAGGGCTAGCGTATGCTTTAAATAAACCACTTGTTGGAGTAAACCATATTGAAGGTCATATAGCGGCAAATTATATTACATATCCAGAACTTAAACCACCATTTTTGTGTTTGATAATTTCAGGAGGGCATACTCATTTAGTAAAAATAAATGACTATACTGATTTTGAAGTATTAGGTAGAACTAAAGATGACGCTATAGGGGAAAGCTATGATAAAGTTGCAAGGGTAATAGGATTAGGGTATCCAGGAGGCCCTAAAATAGACAAATTAGCTTATAATGGAGAACCTAATATAGAATTGCCAAAATCAAAAATTGAGGGCCTAAATTTTAGTTTTAGTGGAATAAAAACAGCAGTAATAAATTTACACCATAAAAACCCAGAAATAAATAAAGCAGATTTATGTGCAAGCTTTGAGAAAGCAACTACAGAAATGCTAATTGATAATGTTTTAAAAGCAGTAAATGAAACAAATATGAAAAATATTGTGTTAGCAGGTGGAGTATCAGCAAATACATATATAAGAAAACAATTTGAGTTATTAGGAAAAAAAGAAAACATAAAAATATATTATCCAGAACTAAAATTATGTACAGACAATGCTGCAATGATAGCAGCAGCAGGATACTATGATTACATATCAGGTAAAAGATCTGAACTTAACTTAAATGCAGTACCAAATTTGAAATTAGGAGGTTAACATGGCAATTTATACTATTTCAGATTTGCACTTATCTTTAGGCATGGATAAACCAATGGACATATTTGGAGATAATTGGGAAAATCATGAAAAGAAAATAAGAAGTAATTGGATAAAAAAAGTAAAAGAAAATGACCTAGTATTATTACCAGGAGATTTTTCATGGGCCACGTATATAGAAGACGCAAAAAAAGACTTTGAATATTTAAACCAATTACCAGGGAAAAAACTTTTACTAAAAGGGAACCATGATTATTGGTGGGGATCTTTGACCAAAATGAGAAAATTTTTAGAAGAAAATAATTTTAAAAATATAGACTTTATATATAATAATAGTTACTTATGGGAGAATAAAATAATAGTAGGTACAAGAGGCTGGTCAGAACAAGAAGGAAGCCCAGAAAAGATAATAAGAAGAGAAAATGTAAGACTACAATTATCATTACAAGATGGAATAACAAAATATGGAGACGACAAAGAAATAATAGTGTGTATGCATTATCCACCATTTACCAAATATGAAGAAGAAACATTAAGTTTCGTAAAAACAATGAAAAAGTATAATGTTAAAACATGTATTTATGGGCATATACATGGAGAAGCGGGAAAAGATGCAATCCAAGGGGAAATAAATGGCATAAAATATATAATGACAAGCTCAGACCAAATAAATTTTGATTTAATAAAACTATAAAATGAACCTTATAGTTTTATTAAGAAAGGAAAAATATGAAAATTTTAATTATTGGTGATATAGTAGGAAATAGCGGAGTAAAGAAAGTAAAAGAAGTAATTCCAAATTTCATAAAACAAAACAATATAGATTTTACAATAGCTAATGGAGAAAACTCAGCAGACGGAATGGGAATAACTCTAAAAATATTTGAAGATTTAAAAAGAAGCGGTGTTAACATTGTAACAATGGGAAACCATACATGGGGAAAGAAAGAAATATTTAATTTTATAGATGATACACAAATAGTAAGACCAGCAAATTACCCAGATGGAGTACCTGGTCAAGGCTATAGAATACAAGAAGCCAATGGTAAGAAAATAGCAGTAATTAACTTAATGGGAAGAGTAGATATAGGAGTATTAACAGAGAATCCATTTTTAAAGGTTGATAAAATATTAGAGCAAATAAAAGACAAAGCAGATATAATAATAGTGGACTTTCATGCAGAAGCAACAGCAGAAAAAATAGCAATGGGATATTATCTAGATGGAAGAGTAACAACAGTATTTGGAACACACACACATGTACAAACAGCTGATGAAACAATACTACAAAAAGGTACAGGATACATTACAGACATAGGAATGACAGGACCTAGAAAATCTGTAATAGGAATGAATGTTGAAGCTTCAATAAAAAGATTTGTAACAACACTTCCAGAAAGATACAAGGTAAGTGATGATAAAGAAGTAATTTTAACAGGTTGTGTTTTAGATATTAATGACGAAACTTGTCGAATAGAGAAAATTAGTAGAATAAAATTGTAAAAAAATGTTGAAAATTAAGTGTTATGGGCGATGAAAACTTCCAGAAATTTCCAGAAAAATATAGACAAATCATAAAAAATATAATATAAATATATCGTAACAAATGAAATAAAAAACAAAGTTACAAAAATATTTTTTAGGAGGAATAAAATGGAGATTTTAAAAATTTCATCAAAATCAAACCCAAATTCAGTAGCAGGAGCAATCGCAGGATTAGTAAAAGAGAACAACAAAGCAGAGATGCAAGCAATAGGAGCAGGAGCTTTAAATCAAGCAGTAAAGGCAGTAGCCATAGCAAGGGGCTTTGTAGCACCAGCAGGGGTAGACTTAGTATGTATACCAGCTTTTGCAGAGGTAGAAGTTGAAGGGGAAAATAGAACTGGTATGAAGCTTATAATAGAATCTAGAAAATAATAATATAGAACATAAATGGTAGGGCAAATGTCCTACCATTAATTGTATTGAAATAACGAAAAGGAGTTACTTGTGAACACAAAATATTTTAAAAACATATTTTTCATCACAATTTTTCTTTTAGTAGTAGCTGGAATATATATTGTTTATCTAAAAGATAATAATAAACAAAATAGTGTACAAGCAAGGAACAAAGAATTACAAATATCTCATGAAATTTCAATAGGAATATCAAATTTTGATACAATAAATCCAATTTTAACCAAAAATCTAGAAATACAACATATAACTAAACTAATATATGAGCCATTAATAAATATTACAAAAGATTTCAATGTAGAACCATGTATAGCAGAAGAATGGTCAAAGATAGATGAGCTAACATATATAATAAAGTTAAATGAAAATAAAAAATGGCATAATGGAGAAGCGGTAAAAATAGAAGATATAGAATTTTCAATAAACACAATAAGAGATTCAAATTCAATATATAAAGAGAATGTTGAACAAATTGATGTGATAGAAAAAATAAACTTAAATACATTTAAAATACACCTAAAAGAACCAGTAAGTTTTTTTGAATACTTACTGTGCTTTCCAATATTACAAGAAAACACAATAATGACTCAAATACCATTAGGAACAGGAAAATTTAAGATTACATCAATGGAAAATGAGCAAATAATAGTTCAAGGAGAAAAAATAAAATTAATATTAAAAATATTTAAAAATACAACAGAATTATATAATCAGTTTACACGAGAAAATGTGGACATAATAATAACGGAAAACACAGACTATGAAAAATATATAGGAAACATAGGATTTGAAGAAAAAGTTATACCAGGAAGAGAGTGGGTATATATATCATGTGACAATATAGAAAACGAAACAGAAAGAAAAGAATTAAATTACAGCATAAACAAAGAAAGGATAGTATATGACTTATATAATAAAAAATATATTGTAGCCGATTTTCCATTAGCTTATGGAAGCTATTTGAATAGTGAAAAAAAAGAAAATTACGAACCAAGCGGAAAATTAAATAAAACATATACTCTATCAACAAATGAAGAAAATAAAAAAATAGCACAAGAAATAAAGGGACAATTTGAAGAAAAGGGAATAAAAATATATATTCAAAATTATAGAAATCCAAAAGCAGATTTAATATTAAAACAAGAAACAATATCAATAAAACCAACAATAGCTAAATATTTTAACAATGAAGATGAAAAAAATAGAATACTAAAAGCAGCAAGCATAGAAAACAAGGATATACTAAAAGAAGAATACAGCAAAACAATAGACAATTATTATGAAAATATACCATTTATAGGCTTGTTCTTAAACAGCTATATAATATTGCACACCAACAAATTAAAAGGAGATTTTTCAGGTAATTGGTACAACATGTTTTACAATATAGATACCTGGTATAAAATTAAAGTATAAGTAAATCATTTTCCTTAATGACAAACATAAAATTTAGAAATTATCAAAAAATCTCTTTACAAAAATTAAATAAATATATATAATAATAACGATAATTTTTAAGGTAGAGGTTGGGGCAATAATGGGAGATATAAATGTATTTACAGGGCCAATGAAATGTGGGAAAACACAAAAAATATTAGATGAAGCACAAAGACAACAGATAGCAGGAAAAAGTATAATGGTGTTTAAACCAAAGCTAGATGATAGATTTTCAAATGAAGAGGTTGTGAGCAGAAAAGGTTATAAATTAAATGCTGTTCCTATAAATGATATTGATGAAATAAAAAAATATGATGCAGATGTTTATGTAATAGATGAATTTCAGTTTTTAAAGGGAAATGTAGAAGAACTAAATAGTTTAGCTAAAAAAGGAAAAAAATTCTTCATATCAGGTTTAAATTTAACATCTGAGAGAAAACCTTTTGGGAAAATGGGAGATTTATTATGTATGGCAGATAATGTACAAATGCTTACAGCTGTTTGCGAGAATTGCCATAGTGATAATGCAATATATACGTATTTTAAAGGCACAAATAAAACTTCGGATGTATTGGTAGGAGATAATTGTTATATGCCTTTATGTAGAAAGTGCTATGAGAAATTGATAAAAGAAAACAATAATTAAAAAAAGTCCGAGAGGACTTTTTAAGTTATAAAATTCCACTAATAGGTGGTAATATATTGGGAAAATGTCCTAAAAATTTTTAAACATAAGCGGAAAAATAATCTCGCTTTTTGCCCTTATGCCGGGCAGGCATTTTCTTTCTTTTATGAAAAAGAAAAAAAACAAAGAAACCAGGATAAAAATTTATGTGTATATATGCTTTTGATGTGCTTTTGCCATTTGTAGCTTGAACGAAGATAATTTCCAAGGATGTGTCAAAGATAAATAAAATTATTAAAATATAGATGATGAATTTGGGACATTTTCCTAAAATAA
>USDL01000012.1 GCA_900553365.1 uncultured Clostridium sp. | reverse complement strand
CAGCAATAATAATATCAATAGTATTTGTATTTATAATAGTTGGAATAACAATGAAGTATTCACTAAACAAAATAAATAAGCAAAATATTATAGAAACAATAAGGAAAGATAATATATAAAAAGAAAAAGGTGATTCGTAGTAAATTGAATCACCTTTTAAAATGAGTTAATTTAAATCTTTAATAATGGTTTCAATTTCCGGTAAACGAGTAATATTATTTCTAATTCCCATATGACCTACTCCTTTAATAAATACAGGAACGCTGTCCATTTTTGAAACAAAATTTTGCAAAATGTCAAAAGGAATAACATGGTCGTTATCACTATAAAGAGAATATCTATATTGAATATGCTGTTTACAATAATTAATATGATTATCATTAACTGCAAAATCAATAAAAGCATTAGTTAAATCATCCCTATTAGGAACTTTAAATAAATCACAGAAACCAGCAACACTTACGTATAATTTAGCATTAAGCTTATTATCACAAAAATATCTAATAAAAAATGGATTACCTATAGAATGAGCAACAACAATAGTATCGGAATTAAAATAATCCTTATAATCATCTAAAATATTAGACCATTTTTTAAATGAAGCGGCCTCTCTTATTGGAAAATTAGGCATTAATGTTGTATAGCCATTATTTTCAAAAAAATTCTTTAATGAGGGACCAAAGGTATATGTTGTATCACCATTAAAACCGTGTAATATAAATGCATATTTCATATAAATCACTCTCCTAATGGACAAAATTATAACATTATTTAACATTTTTTTCAATGGAAATATTGAAAAAGCAAGAATATTATGATAAAATTTTATATAAAAGGGGGATTTTCTGATAAATTTACGATTAAATAATGAAGAAAGTAAGAATTTATCAGAAGAAGAAATAGAAATCGCAATGGCCAGAAAGTTGGAAATTCTAATATTACCCTATCTAAGAAGAAATATTAACTTCTTTTATGCAGGAGGCGATTTAAAAGGAAAAGCAAAAGCATATAAAGAGGAACTAAAACAAACTGAATTAGAAAAGATGATTAATGAGAAAAGCAATAATACAATTCCTACGGTTTGTAAACCATTTTGCGAAATGGTAGCAAAAATACTTAATGAAAATGGTATTAATGCACAAACTGTGTCTTGTGATACAGATATGTTCAGACACACAGATGTTTTGCTGACAACTAAAACTGGGAAGCAAATTATCATAAATTATCTAGAAGATATTGAAAACATTCAAGCAGGAATGAAAACTCCTGATTTTGCATCACACTCTTATTATGAAAGAAGATATAAAAAATTTGAAGGTGGATTGACAACAGATGGAAAAGATATTAACAATATAACCTTTTTGTCAGAAAATCAAATGAATAAAATTGATACAAACCTAGGATATAAAAAAAATAATATGTATATGGATTCCGTTATTGAGCAAATAAAAACAGAGTTTTTAAATTTTAAAGAGATAATGGCAGAGAATGAATGGCTAACAAAAGAGCTTGAAATGGAAAAATTAGGAGAAATATCAGCAAATGAAAAATTAAACGAAAAGAATAAAGTATATGAAAAATATAGAAATTTGCCAAAAGATAAAGAATTAGAATTAAAATTGGATTGGCTTTTAAACTATTTTAATGATAGAATGAATATTAAGGGACACACGGATTTTGTAATGTATCACAGTAGAGCATTGCTAAAGAAGGTATTAACACCTGAAGAATATGCTCAAATTACAAGATATGAATGTTTTGCATATAAAGATATATTACCTCAAAATACTATACTAAAAGAAATATTAGATACGAATAATTCAGAAGAAATAAAAAAATCAAGATTTTGTATGATTAAGGCTGGAAATAATTTGTATGCATTTTCGACGAAACCTAACAAATACATTAAACTAAGAGAGCAAGACTTAAATGAAATACAAAAATATACTCATATTTCAAAAACAGAAAAACCCTCAGATTTATTACTTAACTTATGTGATAGAGGAAATGCTTTGCCACTTGTATTTAATCCACTAGGCACAAAAATTTTAAATGAAAGAGCAGATTTAATAGATAAAAAATTGTCACCTGAAGAAAGAAAAAAAGCAATTCGGTGTGCTGGCAAATTCAATAAAAACTACAGATGAACCTATTACAAGCATTTTAGTACCATATCCAGATGGAACAACGAAATATTTATATATTAATGGAAATGATGAAATTACAGTAAAAACAGGAGATAAAGAAACAATATATCATTATAATGAAGATACGGACAGCTTTGAAACTGAAGAATTAACAAAAGATGAAAAGAATAAAGAGGAAAGGTAAAAGGAGAAATATATTATGTTTAGTTATGAAGATTACAAAAAAAGTGCAGACTATATCAAAGAAAGATTAGATGGCTCAATACCTAAAATAGCCATAATATTAGGTTCAGGATTAGGAGTTTTAAGTGAAGAAATTGAAAATAAAAAGGTAATAAAATATAAGGAAATTCCAAACTTTCCAATTTCAACGGTAGAGGGACATGCAGGTGAGTTAATAATAGGAAAACTTTCTGGGAAAGATCTAATTGCAATGAATGGAAGATTTCATTATTATGAAGGCTATGACGTAAAAGAAGTAACTTTTCCAATAAGAGTATTTAAACTATTAGGAGTTGAAACATTAATTTTAACGAATGCATCAGGTGGAATAAATTCAAACTACAAAGCAGGAGATTTTATGGTAATAAATGATTATTTAAGCTTTTTTGCAGATTCAGTATTGAGAGGTCCAAATTTAAATGAATTTGGGGAAAGATTTTCAGATATGAGTGAAACTTTTGACAAACAGTTAAGCAAAAAACTTAAAGAAATAGTACAAAAACATACAGGTAGAGCACAAGAGGGAGTATATGCTTACATGAAAGGTCCAACATTTGAGACACCAGCAGAAATAAGAGCACTAAGAACCCTTGGGGCAGATGCAGTAGGATTATCTACAGTTCCAGAAGCAGTAGTTGCACATCATGCAAATATGAAAACAGTAGGAATTTCTTGCATAACAAATATGGCAGCAGGAGTGCTAGATGAAAAATTATCCTATGATGATGTTAAAAATACAGCCGAAAAAGTAAAAATTAAATTCAAGGAAATAATAAAAGAATTTATTGAAACAACATAATAAAAGCACAATAAGGAAGGATATATATAACTATAAAGGGCAGGCAATTAGCTTGCCCTATACTATTGTACCCCAATATGTTATAATAATTAAAGAGGTAATTTATGAAATCAATTTTAATCGTTGAAGATAATGAGGCCATAATTAAGGGCTTGAAATATTTATTAGAGCAGGAACAGTTTCATGTTATAGCTTGCAAGAATATTGAAGAAACAATGAATGTTATTGGAAAGCAAGATATAGATTTAGCTGTTTTGGATATAACTTTGCCAGATGGCAGTGGGTATGAGATGTGTGAGTATATAAAAAAGTATACAAATACCCCTATAATTTTCTTAACCGCAAGAGATGAAGAACAGGATGTTGTAAAAGGGTTAGACATGGGAGCAGAGGACTATATTATTAAGCCTTTTAGAAATAGAGAGTTATTATCTAGAATAAATAATGTTCTAAGAAGATTTAATACAGAAAGCAATAAAATTATATATAAAAACATTCAAATAAACTTAGATGAAAAAACAGTTTTTGTAGATGGCAAAGATATTGGTTTAACAGCATTAGAGTACAAAATTTTGGTTCTATTATTTACCAATATTGGCAAAACCGTAACTCGTGAGCAAATCTTAGAAAAAATATGGGATGTTGCAGGAAATTTTGTAAACGACAATACTCTTACTGTATATATAAAAAGAATAAGAAATAAGCTTGGAGAAGCGGACTACATAAAAACAATAAAAGGAATAGGATACCAAATACCAGGAGGACAAGACGAGTGAATATATTTAAAAACAGAAATTCTAGAAAAACAATACTACTAGGAATAATTGTAATATTTATATCAACTGCAATATTTTGGGTTATAAACAATATTCAGTATAAAAAATACCTAAAAATCGTAAATAATAAAGTAGATAGCATAATAAACAAGGTAATTCAAAAATATCCAGATATTACAGAAGATGAAATTTTGAATATTGTAAAAGGTGATGATGTTTCTACAAATAGTGTTTTAAGTAAATATGGCTATACTTTAGATATTTCATACATAAAAGCCTTGGGAGAGCAAATTGAAACAAACAAAAAACAAAATATAATATTAATTATAACTTTTGGAACAGTAACACTTGGAATTTACTTAATCTATGTTATAATACAAGAGAAAAAAATAGCCCAAATTAATGAATACATAAGGCAAATTAATAATAAAAATTATATTTTAAAAATAGAAGAAAATGATAATGGAGAACTATCAAAACTTAGAAATGAACTATACAAAACAACCGTTCTTTTAAAAGAAACAGCAGAAATAAGTGAAAAAGAAAAAGAAAACCTAAGTACAGCAATTGCAGATATTTCACATCAATTAAAAACACCTCTTACATCAATTAGAATAATGCTTGATAATATTCAAGATAATCCAGATATGGAAAAAGCCGTAAGGGATGATTTTATTCAAGACATAAGCAAACAAATAGATTGGATAAGCTCACTTGTAATTTCACTTTTAAAAATTGCAAAGTTTGATGCAGGAACAATAAAAATGGAAAACAAGGAAATTAATGCAAAAAAATTAATAGACACAGTAATTTCAAATTTAGCAATTATAATAGAATTAAAAAATATTGAAGTAATAACTAATATTGATGAAAAAGCCACATTTGTAGCAGACTATAAATGGCAACAAGAGGCATTAACCAACATCTTAAAAAACGCAATAGAACACAGCAAAGAAAACGCTAAAATTTATATAACAGCAGAAAATACAAGCTTATTTTTGAAAATAATTATTAAAGATGAGGGAAGCGGAATTGATAAAGAAGACTTAAAGCACATATTTCAAAGATTTTACAAAACAAAAAACAGCAATGAAAATAGCATTGGAATTGGACTTCCACTTGCAAAGGCAATAATAGAACAGAGCAATGGATATATAAAAATTGAATCAGAGGTTGGAAAAGGAACTTCATTTGAAATAAAATATTTAAAATAAAGGAGAGAAAATATATGTCATTTTCAACAGATGTAAGAGATGAATTAATGACACTTAAAATGTGGGATGTAAATAGCAGTTTAAAACAAGAAGAACAGATAGCAAGACTATCTATAAGAGAAGCATTTATAAAATCAGGTTCAATAACAGATCCCAACAAAGAATACCATTTAGAAGTACTTTTTAAAACAAAGAAAAAAGCAGAAGAATTTAGAACATTATTAGAAAATTTCGAAATACAAGGGAAAGTAATAAAAAAGGGAAGCGGATATATAACATACATAAAGGATAGTGAGGATATTGTAAACTTTCTTGCTTTAATTGGTGCAAATAATGGAGTTTTAAGGTTTGAAGAAATAAGAGTACTAAAGGATGCTAGAAATAGTGTAAACCGTATAGTAAATTGCGAAACAGCTAACTTTAATAAAACACTAGGTGCAGCCGAAAGTCAAATAAAATCAATAAAACTTTTAAAGAAAAAACATAAATTTAATTTACTTACAGCTGAACTAAAAGAGATAGCAGAACTGAGATTAAAAAATCCAGAGGCTTCTTATGAAGAAATAGGAAAAATGCTAGAAAAACCTATAAGTAAATCAGGTGTAAGCCATAGACTAAATAAAATAATAACAATTTCAGAGGGAATAAACAATGAATAAAAAAGAAATAGGATTATATATTCACATTCCATTTTGCAAACATAAGTGCGATTATTGCGACTTTGTGTCTTTTGCAAACAAAGAAGAATTAATTGAAAAATATATACAAGCATTAATAACAGAGATAAAGCAAGAACATTTAGAAAAGTATAGAATAAAAACAATATATATAGGAGGAGGCACTCCATCAGTTATAGATAGCAAATATATTACTGAAATATTAAATGCAATAAACACTAAATACGCCAAAGAAATTACAATAGAAGTTAACCCAGGTACAGTTGATAAAGAAAAATTACAAAGCTATTATAATGCTGGCATAAATAGGTTAAGCATTGGGCTACAAAGTACTAATAACAAGCTTTTAAAGCAAATAGGTCGTATACATACTTATGAGCAGTTTTTAATAACCTATAATTTAGCAAGAGAGATAGGATTTAATAACATAAATGTAGATTTGATGATAGGTTTACCAAATCAAACTATTTTGGATGTAGAAAAATCTATAGAAGAAATAATTAAGCTAAATCCACAGCATATTTCAGTATATTCTTTAATTGTAGAAGATGGAACTGCAATGGAAAGCAAGATAAGAAATGGAATCTTAAAGCTTCCAGAAGATGAACAAGAACGCAAAATGTACTGGGTAGTAAAAACTAAATTAGAAGAGGCGGGATTTATTCATTATGAAATATCAAATTTTGCAAAACCAGGTTTTGAATCTAAACATAATTATAGTTGTTGGGAACAGGAAGAATATGTAGGAGTAGGCTTAGCTGCACATTCTTATATAAACAAAACAAGATATTCTAATACTGAAAATTTGAGTAAATATTTAACAAATAGAACACAAAATATTACTATATATGAATTTCAAAATATAGAAGAACAAGAAAAAGAATACATGTTACTAGGTTTGAGGAAGATTCAAGGTGTAGATATACAAAAATTTAAGAACAAATTTAC
This sequence comes from uncultured Clostridium sp., assembly GCA_900553365.1. GTDB lineage: Bacteria > Bacillota > Clostridia > TANB77 > CAG-508 > UMGS1781. Next base: position 29,589 of record USDL01000012.1, on the reverse strand, counting down.
TGAAAATCCCATATATTTGTATAGAGAAGAATTAAACAAAATGTTTAAGAATAAATTAATAGAAATAGATGCAAACTATATAAGACTAACAAAAAAAGGAATTGATTTGGCAAATTTAGTATGGGAGGAATTTGTTTGAATAGTGTAAAATATTTTGATCATGCTGCAACAACTGGAGTAAAAGAAGCGGTTTTAAAAGAAATGCTGCCATACTTTAATATAGAATATGGGAATGCTTCTTCTATTTATGGAATAGGAAGAAGAGCAAAGAGGGCTATTGAGGAAGCAAGAGGAAAAGTTGCAAAGGTCATAAATGCAAAACCAAATGAAATTTATTTTACTGGTTGTGGAAGTGAAAGCGATAATCTAGCAATTAAGGGAATTGCTAGAGCTATGCGAGAAAAAGGAAATCATATTATTACAAGCAAAATTGAACATCATGCAGTTTTAAATAGTTGTAAAAGCTTAGAGCAAGAAGGATTTGTAGTAACATACCTAAATGTAGATGGAAAAGGTTTAATAAATCTGCAAGAATTAAAAGATTCTATTACAGATAAAACAATTTTAATAACAATAATGACAGCAAATAACGAAATAGGTACAGTTGAACCAATAGAAGAAATTGGAAAAATAGCAAAAGAAAAAAATATATACTTTCATACAGATAGTGTTCAAGCCATTGGAAATATAAAAATTGATGTTCAAAAAATGAATATAGATAGTCTATCAATGTCTGCACATAAGTTCTATGGGCCTAAAGGAGTAGGGGCATTGTATGTAAGAGAAGGTGTGCCATTTACAAAAATACAAGATGGTGGACATCAAGAAAAAGATAAAAGAGCTGGAACAGAAAATACAGCAGGAATTGTGGGGCTAGGTAAAGCCATTGAATTAGCATATAAAAATATAGATGAATATAATAATAAACTACAAGAACTAAGAGATTATTATATAAAAAAAGTTGAAACAGAAATACCAGAGGCAATTTTAAATGGGGATAGAATTAAAAGGTTGCCTGGAAATGCAAATATTTCCTTTAAAAATGTTGATGGAGGAGATTTATTACTAAAACTAGATGAAAATGGAATTTGTGCATCAACAGGTTCGGCTTGTAATACAGGTTCAGCAGCACCTTCGCATGTACTAGTTGCGATAGGATTGCAACCGGAATATTTACAAGGTTCTTTAAGAACAACTTTTGGAGAAGATAATTCAAAGGATGATGTAGATTATTTAATAAAATATCTAAAACAGGCAGTAAAAGAGTGTAGAAAATAAATTTCTACACTTTTAATTTTTTTATTTTTTTTAATTCTTCAGTCAAGCTATTCATACTTTCTTGCCTTTGAACATAAGCAGATTTATAATCTTCTAAAACTTGTTTGTAATTTTCTACAGTTTCACCACTGGCAAATAACTCCTTCATACCAACTAGATAATAAGCTTTATCAGTATCTTTTGTAGCTTTGTTCATTGTTTTTTCATAATCCATTATTTTTTCTAACCTATGAGCTTCACCCTTTAAATAATCTAAATATAAGCCTAAATTATAAATTTCATATTCAGTATCATCAATAATAACCTTTATTAAAGCTTTTACAATTTTTGGATTTACTTTACCATACTTTTCGTGTTTTGAACCATTTTGTGCAGTAGGAACAGTTTCCGAAATTAGAATATTTAAAGTATCACATACTCCAATGTGAGATTTATATTGTCTTTTACTTGTAATAGCATCAAATTCATCTGCAACCCTAATAATTTGACCTTCTAAAGGAATATCTTTTACTGTAAGATGGCGAGGATAACCTGAACCATTTAAACCTTCATGATGATAAATTGGACCAGCAGCATAAAGACGTAATTTTTCATCTTTCATGCACATTTCATAACCAATAGTAGTGTGAGTTTTCATTATTTCAAATTCTTCATCAGTTAAAGCAGTATTTTTTTGCAAAATAGCTGGCGGAATGAATTGCTTTCCAATATCATGTAGGTAAGCACACATAGTGCAATAAACAGTAAAATAACTTTTTAAATGCATGTACTCACAAATTCTACAAGTTAAATTGGCAACGTTTTCAGAGTGCTTTCTAGTGAAAACATCTAAGCTACCGAAGCATAGCAAGTTGGTATCTCATGCTTTCATTCAAATTATAACTTTTTAAATTTGTGCTATCATAAAAATCAATTTTAAAATCTTTCATATTCAACACCTAAAAATATTTTACAATGAATAAGATAATTCGTCAAGAAAAAACAGAATTTTTAATAAAAAATAAAATCAAAATTGTAATGTAATTTATAATTAAATGTGATATAATTCAAATAAAAATTGAAAGGAGAAAATCAAAAATGTTTAAAGCACTAGTTACAGGAGCAACCTCAGGAATTGGACGTGATATAACAAGATATTTAGCAAGTTTAAATTATGAAGTTTATGCAGTAGGAAGAAATATAGAAAAATTAGAAGAGCTACAAAATGAGTTAGGAAAAAACGTAAAAACAATAAAAATGGATATAAGCAGTAAAGAAAACTGCATAGCATTGTATGAAGAAATAAAAGATAAGAATATAGATTTATTAGTTAATAATGCTGGCTTTGGTGTATTTGGAAATTTCACAGAAACAGACTTAGAAAAAGAGGTAAACCTAATCAACACAAATATAACAGCAGTGCATGTATTAACTAAACTATTTTTAAAAGATATGGTAAAAAACAATAAAGGAAGAATTTTAAATGTTGCATCAATCGCAGGCTTTGCACCAGGTCCACTTATGGCAGCATATTATTCATCTAAGGCTTATGTTTTAAGACTTACAGAAAGTATATATGAGGAGCTAAAAAAACAAAAATCAAATGTTACAATAAGTGTGCTATGCCCAGGTCCAGTAGCAACAAACTTTAACAATGTTGCAAATGTTAAGTTTAGCATAAAAGCATTATCAAGCGAATATGTTGCAAAATATGCAATAGATAAAACGCTGAAAGGAAAACTAGTAATTGTTCCAGGAATGAAAATAAAGATTCTTCGAATACTAAGTAAACTATCACCAGATAAACTAACTATGAAAATAATATACCAAAATCAAAAAAGAAAAAAATAAAAATATTGCAAATTATGTGAAACTAATATATAATATATAAAAATTATATGGAGGTAATTTGCAATGATTATCGAATTACCGAAAAAATTCAACTATGGAAATCAAGCAAGGATAGAGGATGGAATACTAAAAATTCCGTCATTATCATGTGTACGGGCTTTCATGTATAAGCTTACATTAGCACAAAAAGGCAAGGCTTGTTGGTACTGTGGTAAAAAGTTGAAAAGTGACGAAATCACAATGGATCACTTATACCCTCAAGATTTAGGAGGGCCAACAATACCAAACAATTTAGCACCAACTTGTGCCTTGTGCAACAACAAAAAAAGCAATTTAACGGAAAAGCAATATCGGCAACTGCTAGAGGCACCTGAAAACAAGAAAAAAACTATCAAAAGCAAATTCTTAGCAAGAAATGAGCAAAATAAAATCAAAAAAGGGTTCTTCTTACCTAAGGAATGGATTACCACTAAGAAAATTGATAATATTTTGGTCACAATGCTTATGGGTGAAAACTACATTAGCAAAAAATATTCGAAAATTGAAACTTTTTACAACGCATACCAGCATTTGCCTTACCCCATTGTAGTAGATAGAAACAACTATTTAATTGACGGATTTCTAGTGTTGATGTTTGCCAAAAACAACAATATTACACGTGTTCCAACCATTGTACTTGAAAATGTTGAAGTCGTATTTAACAAATAAACAAGTAAGGAGGCATTGCCTCCTTATTTATTTTTTATATGGAATAGTAAAACAATTAAAACAGGTGCTTTTTTCTATTGGCTTGCATATAATTAAGAGAGAAAAATATAGGAGGGAATAGTTATGGATTATGAAGAGTATATGAGAAGTGTATTAGGATATAATCAAATTCCAAATAATATGTATACAAATTCTTATAATGATTATTATTTTGATACACAATATTTGAACAACCGTAATACTACTGCAAATACTAACTTAAACACTGATTTAATTGAAAGTATGTATCCGGAAATATATAGAATAATATATCCCATGGTATGTAAAGTTTGTACACAAAATAGCCAGATGGAAATTACAAGAGATTTAGTAGATAGCATGACAGAAGAAGTATATTCAAATGTTGAAGGTGAAGAAAGACAAAGCCCAATTAACGAAGCAGTTAGACCTGTTTTAAAAAACGGAGATGTAAGAAATCCAAATGCAAAGGAACAAGAGTTTAGAGGAGAAACAAGACAAAGAAACTTTTTAATGAGAGATTTAATACGAATACTAATTTTAAGAGAACTATTAAGGAGAAGACCAATGCGTCCACCAATGCCACCACCACGTCCACCACGCCCACCAATGCCACCTTTTAGACCATTTTAAAAAACAAAAAAATGTATAAATTTCCTTTAAAAATTAATAATATTAATAAAGAAAAAATATACCGAAAGGGAAAAAACGTTGGAGCTTTTGCTTCAACGTTTATAAAGCTAATATACATATTTTTAAGGAGAATGTAATGATTATAGATGTTGGATACTGGACAAGAATATTAAAAAATATAATGTTTTTTGTAATATCATTAATCCTAATATTTTTTGCTTTTAAACTAGCAATATTTTATACCCCATTTTTAATAGGATTTATTATATCACTATTAATAGAACCTCTTATAAGAACGGTTGCAAGGAAAACAAAATTTGAAAGAAAGAAAAGTGCAATAATAGTTTTAATTATAATTTTTGGATTAATATTAGGACTACTTGCTTGGGGAGTAATAACTTTACTAACAGAAAGTTCAAATCTTCTGCAAGGCTTAAATAACTATATACAGATTATATATTCAAAAATAAATGAATATATGGAAATAATAAAAGATGGCAATAGTAAAATTCCAGTAGAAATAGTAACAATAGTTGAAAAATCAACAGATAAGGTAATAGTTTTTATTACAAATTACGTTTCAGATTTCTTAAGCAAATTTACTCAAACTATATCAGCATTACCTACAATAGGAATATACACTTTTATAACTCTGCTTGCAACATATTTTATTTGTACAGATAAAATGTATATAAAAGATACAATAGAACATCAAATTCCACAAAGATGGGCTAAAAAAATAGGAGTACATTCAAACGATATAATAAAATCCCTAGGAGGATATTTAAAAGCAGAAGCAATACTTATTATTATATCATTTTTCATAGTATTAATAGGACTATATATTTTAAAAATAATGAACTTTAATGTTCCATACCCATTCTTAACAGCCTTAGCCATAGGCTTTGTAGATGCACTGCCAATACTTCGGTTCAGGAACAGTAATGGTACCATGGGCAATAATAGAAGCCCTAAATGGAGACCTAAGTCTAGGAATTGCAATAATAGTAATATATGCAATTATATTAATAGCCAGACAACTACTAGAACCAAGAATCGTCAGTGGAAAAATAGGAATACACCCAATCTTCACCCTAATTGCAATGTACACAGGTTTTAAAATAATAGGAATTCTAGGCCTTTTTGTAGGACCAATTATTTTAATTATACTAAAAAACATATTTAGTGTAAGTATAGAAAATGGAATAATTAAAAGTATATTTCTATAAATAGGAAAAATATTTGAAAAAGACTACCCAAGTCTTTAAAAGTGTGCTATAATTATCCTTGCGAGGTTTAAAATAATTAAAACTGGCGGAAACGCTTATGTAATATTAAGATAAATTAAAAGGGGGAAAATATATGTCAGGACATTCAAAATGGCACAATATTCAAGCAAAAAAAGGAAAAGCAGATGCAGCAAGAGGTAAGGTTTTCACAAAATTAGGAAGAGAGTTATTAATGGCTGTTAAGCAAGGGGGACCAGATCCTGTTGGTAATTCAAAGTTAAAGGATGTAATAGCAAAATGTAAAGCAAATAACATGCCAAATGATACAATAAATAATGCAATAAAGAAAGCAGCTGGAGCAGGAAATTCTGAAAACTACGAAGAAATAACTTATGAAGGATATGGACCAAATGGTGTAGCTATAATAGTAAATGCTTCAACAGACAATAAAAATAGAACAGCAGCAGATGTAAGACATGTATTTGATAAATTCGGTGGAAATTTAGGAACATCTGGATGTGTATCATATATGTTTGAGAAAAAAGGCGTAATCATTATAGAAAAAGCAGAATGTAAACTAAATGAAGATGACCTTATGATGTTAGCATTAGAAAATGGAGCAGAAAATATGGAGTCAGAAGACGAAATTTACGAAGTAACTTCAAGCCCAGAAGATTTCTCAAGATTAAGCCAAGCATTAGAAGAAAACGGAATCAGCTTCCTAGAAGCAGATGTTAAGATGGTACCAAACAACTACATATCTTTAGATGAAAACGGAGTACACAGAATGGAACTAATACTTGAAAAATTAGATGAATTAGATGATGTAATTGATGTATATCATAATTGGGAAGAATAAACAAAATGTCCTAAGTTGGAAGCATTTCCTACTTAGGACATAATTATTATACTACGATTATTTTTTGAGTGTAATCTAAGTTTGCAGCAGGATTTTTAGTGTAACCTAAAGTATATATATTAGTAGCCAAAATATCTTTTTGCAACATAGATTTTAAAATTTTGCTATTATTATTGTTTTTCCCATCTTCAAGAAAACTTTTTACAGATGTGACTACGTTTAATTTCTTGTTTTTACTTAATTCTGACAATAAACTCTTTCCATTTTCGCTTAAACCCAGAATCCTTAAATATGGCGTAACTTTTTGAGAATTAATATAATCTTGCTTTGTTATATCTAATAAAGCATATAACATAATTCTATTAATTCTAGTTAATGTATAACGTTTTGATTTTACCATAAATACAAGAGAATCTAATGTGTTACAAGCATTTGCAGCTTCTTTTATTTTGTATTCTAACCCTTCGGTAACATCAGGTAAATTTGCAATCTGTTCAATACTCATACAACGCAACTTATAAATTATTTCTCTTTCAAATTTCGAAATATCCAAAACATATCTACCGTTTCCAAGTTCATCTTTTAATATAGAATAGGCACTTTTAGGAACTAAGTTTTTAATAGACTTTTTTTGAACAAGCATTTCACGGATAGCAGTGCTACTAGCCATATTGTTTAGAGTAGATAGGCTATTATATTCAGTTCCAGTACGTTTTATTGTAAAAGGAGAGATTGAAGTGTTTTGCTTCATTATTTGCTTTAAATATTCAATACCCAAAATATTGTTAGAACCAGATAAAATATTTGCAGATGTACGAATGTTATTAATATACAAAAGCATTGCGTTTTCACGAGCCTTTGGGAAAGACAAACCTTTTGATAATTCGTGATTAAGCATAGTAATATACTCTGGAGGCTCTTCTAATAATATTTTAGCAAACTTACTTAATGTTGTTACGTCACCACATTCACTACCAAAAGAAAGGCAGGTATCACATTTTAAACTATCAAGAATTTTGATACTTCCAGCAGCAAAATTCTCAGCACTAGAAATAGCATAAATAGTAGGCAGTTCAATAACCATATCTACACCACTTCTCAAAGCCATTTCTGTTCTAGCCCATTTGTTGATTAAAGCAGTATTACCACGCTCAACAAAGTTTCCACTCATAATGCAAACAACAAAATCAGGAGACACAGCTTTAATTGATTCAGTTAATTGATATAAATGCCCATTATGAAATGGGTTATACTCACAAATAATTGCTAGAACTTTGCTCATTAATTTCTCCTTATATATTGATTTTTTTATTAATTTATTGATATAATATCACAAGATTAGAAAAAAAACAATTATTTTAAACAATTTTAATTTTAAGCTTAAAAGAAAGGAGTACAACATGGAAAAAGTTGTGATATATACTGACGGTGCATGCTCTGGAAATCCAGGACCAGGCGGATGGGGAACAATACTTATGTATAAAGACACTGCCAAAGAAATAAGTGGATATATGAAAAATACAACAAATAATATAATGGAGATAACAGCGGTTATTGAGGGATTAAAAATGCTAAAATATAAGTGCAATGTTGAAATTTATAGCGATAGCGCTTATGTAGTAAATGCTTTTAATAATCACTGGATAGAAGGCTGGATTAAGAAAAACTGGGTAAATTCAAGCAAGGAACCAGTAAAAAATAAAGAATTATGGCAAGAATTATATAATTTAACAAAACAACACGAAGTAAAATTTATAAAAGTGAAGGGACATAGTGATAACGAATACAACAATAGATGTGATGAATTAGCAAGACTTGCAATAAAAAATAATAATTAGAAAAGAGGAAGAAAAATGTACGAAGTATTCGCAGATTTACATATACATATTGGAAGAAGCGAAAATAACAAACCAATAAAAATAACAGCAGCAAAATCACTAAATTTTGCAAACATTGCAAAGGAATGTTGTGATAGAAAAGGAATAAATATCGCAGGAATAATAGATTCTGCATCACCTTACGTAATAGAGGATATAGAAAACTTTTTAAAAACAGGTGAGGCTTATGAAATTCAAGATGGAGGAATAATATACAAAGATAAAGTATGCATAATTTTAGGAAGTGAAATAGAAACAACTGAAGTAGGTATAAATGGTCACACTGGAAGTGCACATAATTTATGCTATTTCCCATATTTAAAGGACATAAAGGGCTTTTCAAATGAAATGAGCCATCATATAAAAAATATAACATTAAGTTCGCAAAGGGCTAATATATCAGCTTATGACTTAATAGATGTTGTAGAAAAGTATAATGGAATATTAATACCTGCACACTGTTTTACTCCACACAAAAGTTTTTATGGAAACTGCACAGATAGATTAGAGAAAATTTTTAAAGAAAAATATAGTAAAGTTCTAGCAATAGAACTAGGACTAAGTGCAGATACATATTTGGCAGATAATATATCAGAACTTGAAAATAAAACATTCTTAACAAATTCAGATGCACATTCTCTTCCAAAAATTGCAAGGGAATATAATAAAATATTAGTTAATGATATAAGTTTTAAGGAGTTTTTAAAAGCAATTAAAAATGAAGATGAAAGAAAAATACTTACAAACTACGGGCTAGATCCTAAGCTTGGAAAATATCATAGAACATATTGTGAAGTATGTGAAAAAAACATTCCAGGTCAAGCACCTGTAACTAAATGCGACACTTGCGATAGCAGAAATATTACAATGGGTGTGTATGATAGGATACAAATAATTAAAGACAAGAAGGAAAGCAAAAGCCCAGAAAATAGGCCAGAATATGTATACCAAATACCACTTTCTTTCATACCAGGACTTGGCAATAAAACAATAGAAAAATTATTAAGTAGTTTTGATACTGAAATGAACATATTACATAAACTTTCTTATGACGATTTAGAGGCAGTAGTTGGTGAAAAAAATGCTAAAAATATTATAAATGCTAGAGAAGGGAAAATGCACATACAAGCAGGCGGAGGCGGAATTTACGGAAAAATAGGAGCTGAATAAAATTGAAAAAATTACTTATTACAGAAAAGCCATCAGTTGCAATGGAATTTTCAAAAGCTTTAAAATTAGATGCAAATAGAAAAAATGGATATATAGAAAGTGGCGACTGGATAATTACTTGGTGTGTTGGTCATTTAGTTACAATGTCTTACCCAGAAAAATATGACGAAAAGCTTAAATTCTGGAGATTAGATACACTACCATTCATACCAGAAGAGTTCAAATATGAAATAATTCCAGCTGTTGCAAAGCAATTTGAAATTGTAAAAGGACTTTTGCAAAGAGAAGATGTTGAAGAAATTTATAATGCACGGAGACTCTGGAAGAGAAGGAGAATACATACAAAGACTGGTTTTTATGATGGCAAAACCAAATCCCAAAGCAAAAATGAAAAGGGTTTGGATAGACTCACAAACAGAAGAAGAAATATTAAGGGGAATAAGAGAAGCAAAGGACTTAGAAGAATATAATAGTTTGTCTGATTCGGCTTATTTAAGAGCAAAAGAAGATTATTTAATTGGCATAAATTTTTCAAGACTACTCTCAATAATTTTTGGAAAAAAGCTAGCCCAAACAATAAATGAAGAAAAGGCTTCAATATCAATAGGAAGAGTTATGACCTGTGTTCTTGGAATGATTGTTACAAGAGAACGAGAAATTAGAAACTTTGTAAAAACAAAATATTATAAAATAAATTCAAGCTTTGAGAACTTTCTTGCAGAGTGGAAGGTAAATGAAAAGTCAAGCGTTTTTGAATCTCCAAAGTTATATAATGAGACAGGCTTTAAAAAAGAAGATGATGCTAAAAAACTAATAGAAAACTTGACAGGTAAAAAGGCTGTTATAACAGAACTAAAAAAATCTAAACAAAAAGAGAATGCACCATTATTATTTAATCTAGCAGAAATACAAAATGAATGTACAAAAAGGTTTAAAATCAAGCCAGATGAAACTTTAGAGGTAATACAAAACTTATATGAGAAAAAATTGGTAACATATCCAAGAACAGATGCAAGAGTGCTATCAACAGCAGTTGCAAAGGAAATATCTAAAAACTTAAATGGATTAGCTAAAAATTTAAAACAGGATGTAGAAATAAACGGATACATAACAAAAATGATAGAAGAAAAATACCCAACAAATAATCTTGCTAAAACAAAATATGTAAATGATAGCAAAATAACTGATCACTACGCTATAATCCCTACAGGTCAGGGGTTTGAGAATTATGATAAAATACCAGATTTGCATAAAGAAATATATAGAGTAATAGTAAAAAGATTTTTAGCAATATTTTATCCGCCCGCTGAATTTAATAAAATAAATGTAACTGTTAATATTGAAAACGAAACTTTTTATGCAACAGAAAAAATATGCACAAAGATAGGCTATTTAGAAGTATTAAAACAAAAAGATGGCAAAGAAGAAGTAAATGAAAATTTAAAAGACCTAAAAAAGGGACAAGAATTAGAAGTTAAAGAATTAAACATAAAAGAAGCTGAAACTACACCTCCAACTAGATATAACTCAGGTTCATTAATTCTAGCAATGGAAAATGCAGGGAAACTAATAGAAGATGAAGCCTTAAGAGAACAAATAAAGGGAGCCGGAATTGGAACCAGTGCAACAAGAGGAGAAATTATTAAAAAACTAGAAAAAATAAAACACATTGAAATAAATTCTAAAACGCAAATTGTTACACCTACTCAAAAAGGAGAGGCAATATATGATGTTGTAGAAAAATCAATGCCAGATATGTTAAACCCAAAGCTTACAGCAAGCTGGGAAAAAGGACTAGATATGGTGGCAAAAAAAGAAATTCCACCAGATGAATTTATGGAAAAATTAGAAAAATACATAAAGGCAAAATTTGAGAAATTTATATATAGATAAAAAATATAAGCCCTAAAAGCTTAAAACCAAAAAAAATGGCCATAATATTTCTTGTGGAGGAATATTATGGCTATAAAAATAGATATTAAACAATTTGAACTTGAAAACACCAAAATAAAAAACTTGAAAATATATATAAGCCTCAATATATTTAAAAAATTTGATATAATTAAGATAAAAATTGATAAAACCAAATTAAATAAGCTACTAAGCAAAAATACACCAAAAATGGATTTAAGCATGATAAAAATAGAAAAAATTAAAGAATTAATAAAAAATATTCAAGTAGAAAAAATTATTATCAATTCAAAAATTGGAACAGAAAATCCTATTATTACATCCTTTATTGTTGCAACACTTGCAAGTATTTTGGCAATTTTATTTGCAAAAATAAAAAAGCCAAGCTATAAAATAGAACCAGTATATACTAATAAAAATTATCTGTATTTAAACATCAACTGTATATTTAAAGTAAAATTGGTACATATTATCAATATCAGCAAAAAGTTAAAAAAGAAAGGAGTAGTACCAAAATATGGAAACACATCCAATAGAAGGGCTTATGCTTACAGCAATGGATAGTATAAGAGACATGATTGATGTAAACACTATAATAGGTGAACCTATTAAAATACAGGAGAATGTAAGTATAATACCAATATCAAAGGTATGTTTTGGATTTGCAGCAGGAGGAAGCGAATTTAAAGGCGAATCAATAGAAGATTATAATAAGAGAGAAGAAGAGGAAAGCATATCATACAAGAACCCATTTGGAGGGGGAAGCCGGAGCAGGAGTATCAATAAAACCAGTATCTTTTATAGTTATACAAGGAGAAAATGTTAAACTATTGCCAGTTGAACATAGTTGTACAATAGATAAAATATTAGATTATATGCCAGAAATATGTGAAAAAGCAGAAAAACTAATAGATAAAATGACCTGTAAAAAAGAAGAAAAGGAAGAAATAAAAATACAAAAGCCAAAAATCAAAAAAGCAGGAATAAACTATAAATATAACTATGAACAACCAGAAGAAAACGAAAAAGATGAATAAAGTATGTCCTAAGAGGGTAGATTCCTTCTTAGGACGTATTTTCTTCTATTTATTTCCATAAAACATTGACTTTTGACAAAAAAAATTATACAATATAATATGTTAGAAATACATAAAAATGCGAGGAGGAAGGATGTTATGGGAGAAGTAATAGTTATAACATCAGGAAAAGGTGGAGTAGGAAAAACTACAACTACTGCAAACCTTGGTTCAAGTCTAGCAGAAACAGGAAAGAAAGTTGTATTAGTGGATACAGATATTGGACTTAGAAACCTTGATGTTGTTATGGGACTAGAGAATAGAATAGTATATGATTTAGTTGACGTAATAGAAGAAAAATGTAAATTAAGACAAGCCCTTATAAAAGATAAAAGATTTGACGAATTATTTTTATTACCTGCTGCCCAAACACGAGATAAAAACGCGATAAATGAAGAACAAATGAAAGAATTAACAAACAAACTTAAGGAAGAATTTGATTATGTATTAATAGATTGTCCTGCTGGTATTGAGCAAGGATTTAAAAACGCAGTTGCTGGTGCAGATAGAGCGATTGTAGTAACAACAGCTGAAATATCTGCAATAAGAGACGCTGATAGAATAATAGGATTATTAGAAGCAGCCGAAATAAAAAATCCAGAATTAATTGTAAACCGTTTAAGACCTGCAATGGTTAAAAAAGGTGAAATGATGGATGTAGATGACATAGTAGATTTATTATCTATTGATTTAATAGGTGTAGTTCCAGATGATGAAAACATTATTACACAAACAAACAAGGGGGAACCAGTAATAAAAAATAAAAAAGCTCCATCAGGAAAGGCATACATAGAGATTGCAAAAAGAATTTTAGGTGAAAATATTGATGTTACAATTCCAGGAAGGGAGAAAGGTTTTTTTGCAAAGATAAAAAGTCTATTAAGTAAAAATTAAAAACATTTGAAAATTGGAGGAACAGACATGTTTGAGAACTTAGTAAATTTTTTTAAGAAAATTGGAAAAAATGAGAGTAAAGAGACTAATGGTAGCAAAAATAAAGCTAAAGAGAGATTACATTTAGTTTTAATGCAAGATAGAGCCAATGTTTCAGCAGACTTTTTAGAATTAATGAAGCAAGAAATAATAGACGTAATAAAAAAATATATAGAAGTAGAAGAAAACGAAATAGATGTAAGACTTACAAATGAAGTAAAAGAGGATGGAACAACAGGAGCACCATCACTTTATGCAAACATACCAATAGTAAATATTAGAAATGATATGAAAAAAGAAGTTCAAGAAGAGAAAAAACAAACAGAAACAGATAAAGAAGAAAAAACGAAAAATGATAAAGAAGAAAATATTGAAGCAAATAATTTAGAAGAAGATAAAAACAGCAGTGAAACTAAAGCAGAAGACATCAAAGAACAAGAAGAAAATGATGTAGAAAATTAAAAAGAAAATATTGAAACCTAAGTCAGAAAAATCACGTTTTGAAAGGAAAAATATGAACAGTAAACAATTAAGAAACGTAGAGTGGAGTATGCTAATCTGTACAATAATCCTAGTAGCAATAGGATTATTTGCACTCTTTAGTGCAAGTAAAGCCACAGAATTAGAAGACTTTAAAAAACAAATAATGTGGGCAGTTGTAAGTATACCAATACTTTTAATTACTATGTTTATAGATTATAAGATAATTGCAAAACTAAGTATAGGTTTCTATATACTTTCAATAATTTTACTAATAGTTGTGTTATTAACAAGTGCAGTAAATGGAGCAACAAGCTGGTTTAGTTTAGGACCTATTTCAATACAGCCAGCTGAGTTTGCTAAAATTGCAGTTGTTTTATTTTTAGCCAACGTTATGTCAAAAATGTCTAGAACAGAAATAAATAAACCTCTAAAGCTACTTATGCTAATTGGAATAATAATAGTTCCAGTAGTACTAATTGTATTACAGCCAGATTATGGAACAGCAATGGCATATATTTTTGCTACAGCAATAATGCTTTATGTGGCAGGCATAAATAAAAGATATATAATACTCACACTTTTAATTTTGATAATCTCATTACCACTATTATATTTCTTTGTGCTTCCAGAACACGCAAAACTTAGAATAGATGTATATTTAAACCCATATTTAGATCCAAGAGGAGCTGGATATAACATAATACAATCAAAACTTGCAATAGGGGCTGGAAGGCTAGTAGGACAAGGCTGGATGAATGGAACACAAACACATTTAGGATTTTTGTACCCAAAAACTACAGATTTTATTTTTGCAGTTATAGGTGAAGAAATGGGATTTATTACTTGTGCAGGAATTATAATAATGTATATAGTTCTTATAACAAGGAGCATTACTGTTGCAAAAAATGCAAGAGATGACTTAGGTTCTTATATTGCAGCAGGAATAGTGCGGAATACTGCTTTTCCACGTTTTAGAAAATATAGGAATGACAATGGGACTATTACCTATCACAGGTGTGCCCCTTCCATTTATAAGCTATGGAGGAAGCTCAATGCTTACAAATATGATAGCAATAGGACTATTGCTAAATATAAGCTCTCAACGTCAAAAATCAATGTTTAATTAGAATTAATGAAAGATGGTTTAACAATGTATATAAAAAAATTAAAAATAGGAAATGTTGAATTAGATAACAATATATTATTAGCACCAATGGCAGGTGTAACAGATTCAAGTTACAGAAAAATATGCAAAAAATATGGAAATCCAGGACTTGTATGCACTGAAATGATAAGCAGTAAAGGACTTTTCTATAACGACCAAAAAACTGAACAATTCTTAGACTTAAACGAAGAAAAAAGACCTATTGCAATACAAATATTTGGAAATGATCCACAAATAATGGGAGAAGCTGCCAAAAAAGTTGAACAATATGGAGATATAATAGATATAAACATGGGATGTCCAGCACCAAAAGTCGTAAAAAATGGTGATGGCAGCAAATTGCTACTAAACTTAGAATTAATAGGTCAAATAGTTAACAGTGTAGTAGAAAGCACCACTAAACCTGTAACAGTGAAAATTAGAAAAGGTTGGGATGATAAAAATATTGTTGCTGTAGAAGCAGCTAAAATAATAGAACAAGCAGGAGCAAAAGCAATAACAATTCATGGAAGAACCAGAGAACAATACTATTCTGGAAATGTAGATTTAGAGATTATAAAAAAAGTTAAAAACGCAGTAAACATTCCAGTAATAGGAAATGGAGATATTAAAACCAAAGAGGATGCCATAAAAATGTTTGAATATACTGGTGTAGATGGCATAATGATAGGTAGAGGAATTTTAGGCGAACCATGGAAAATAGATTACATAATTAAAGAAATTGAAACTGGTAAAAAACTACCTGATAAAACTCCAATGGAAAAATTTGAAATTATAAAAGAACATATAAACCTAGCAATAAAAGAAAAAGGCGAATATGTTGGAATAAGGGAAATGAGAAAACATATATGTTGGTACCTAAAAAACTTACCAAACTCAAGCCAAGTAAGGCAGGTAGTAAACCAATTAGAAAGCAAGGAAGAAGTTATAAAAACTCTAATGGCATATTTTGAGAAACTGTAAAAAGGAGAAGAAAAAATGGATAAACTAAAACGAATTAGAAATTTTAGTATAATTGCACATATAGACCATGGAAAGTCTACATTAGCTGATAGATTAATTGAAAAAACAGGACTTTTATCATCAAGAGAAATGGAAAGTCAAGTGCTTGACAACATGGATATAGAAAGAGAAAGAGGAATTACAATAAAATCTCAGGCTGTAAGAATGGAATATAAAGCAAAAGATGGAGAAACATATATATTAAACTTAATAGATACCCCAGGACATGTAGACTTTAATTATGAAGTTTCAAGAAGCTTGGCAGCGTGTGAGGGTGCAATTTTAGTTGTAGATAGTAGCCAAGGCGTTGAGGCACAAACACTTGCAAATGTATACTTAGCACTAGATAATAACTTAGACATTTTACCGGTTATAAATAAAGTGGACCTTCCAAGTGCAAGACCAGATGAAGTAAAACATGAGATAGAAGACATAATAGGAATTCCAGCAATGGATGCACCTTGCATTTCTGCAAAATCAGGCTTAAATATTGAAGAAGTTTTAGAAAGAATAGTAACAGATTTTAGACCACCAGTTGGAGATAAAGAAAAACCACTAAAATGCTTAGTTTTTGATTCATTATATGATAACTATAAAGGTGCAGTAAGTTATGTAAAAGTAGAACAAGGCACATTAAAAACAGGCGATGAAATTTTATTTATGGCAACAAAAAAGAAATTTGTAGTTACAGAGCTTGGATACTTAGAGCCAGGAAGATACCAACCATCAGACAAGCTAGAAGCAGGAGAGGTTGGCTATATAGCAGCAAGCATAAAAACAGTTTCAGACTTAAGCGTTGGAGATACAATAACACTTGCCACATCACCAGCAGCTGAACCATTACCAGGCTATAAAAAAGCAAATTCAATGGTATATTGTGGAGTATATCCTTTAGATGGTGGAGATTATGAGAACCTAAAAGAAGCATTGGAAAAGCTAAAATTAAATGATGCAGCATTAAGCTTTGAACCAGAAACCTCTGTAGCTTTAGGCTTTGGCTTTAGATGTGGATTTTTAGGATTACTACATTTAGAAATTGTTCAAGAAAGATTAGAAAGAGAATTTGACTTAGACCTAATAACAACAGCACCATCAGTTATATACAAGGTATATAAGAAAAATGGCGAAATGATAGAATTATACAATCCAGTAGATTTGCCACCAGTTCAGGATATAGACTATATTGAAGAACCAATGGTAAAAGCAGAAATTATGCTTCCAAAGGATTATGTAGGCAATGTAATGGAAATATGCCAAAATAGACGTGGAATTTATTTAGATATGAAATATCTAGATAGCACAAGGGTAAGCTTAGAATATGAAATGCCATTAAATGAAATTATTTATGATTTCTTTGATACTCTAAAATCAAACACCAAAGGCTATGCCTCATTAGACTATGAACTAAGCGAATATAGAAAATCTGATTTAGTAAAACTAGATATTCATATAAACAATGAACAAGTAGATGCCTTATCATTTATTGTACATAAGGATACTGCATATACAAGAGGAAGAAAAATGGCTGAAAAGCTAAAAACAGTAATCCCAAGGCAACTATTTGAAGTACCAATACAAGCAGTAGTTGGAGGAAAAATAATTGCAAGAGAAACAATATCAGCAATGAGAAAAGATGTTTTAGCTAAATGCTATGGTGGAGATATAACTAGAAAGAAAAAACTTTTAGAAAAACAGAAAAAAGGTAAAAAGAAAATGAGACAAATAGGAAATGTTGAAGTACCACAAGAAGCATTTTTAGCAGTATTAAAATTAGATGATGAGTAAAAAGGAGAATATATGAAAGATAATAGAAATTTTAAACCAAATAATAAAAAGAATAATTTTAAAAAATTTGATAACAAACCAAAAACAAACAATAAAAAAGTACAGGAAAAATTCCCAAAACGTACAGAAGAAAAAGAAGAAAGTTTCTCAGACCAAATTGAAGGAAGAAACTCAGTTCTAGAACTATTAGAATCTGGAAAAGATATAAACAAAATATTTATAGAAAAAGGCGAAAAACATGGCTCTATAAATAAAATAATAGGAATAGCAAAAGATAGAAAAATAGTAATAGTTGAAGTAGATAGAAACAAATTAAACCAAATGGCACAAACAGAGAATCCACAAGGAGTAATAGCAATAGTTCCACCATTTAACTATTGCGAAGTAGATGATATATTAAATGAAGCAAAATCTAAAAATGAAGCCCCTTTTATATTAATACTTGATGGAATTGAAGATCCACATAATTTAGGAGCAATAATTAGAACAGCTGAAACAGCAGGAGTTCATGGAATAATTATACCAAAAAGAAGAGCATGCTCAGTAAATAGTACAGTATACAAAGTTGCAAGTGGAGCAGTAGAACATGTTAAAATTGCAAGAGTTAATAACTTAAATGACGAAATAAAATATTTAAAAAGCAAAGATGTATGGATATATGGCACAGCAATAGAAGCTACAAAATATTATTATGAAGAAAATTTAAAAGGTGCAGTAGCACTTGTAATAGGAAATGAGGGAGAAGGAATTTCAAGGCTTGTTAGAGAAAACTGTGATATTTTATTAAAAATACCAATGAAAGGCCATATAACATCCCTAAACGCCTCTGTATCAGCCGGAATAGTTATGTATGAAGTTGTAAAACAGAGAATGTAAAACAATAAAAAACGACAAAATAATTAATAAAATTTTGCCGTTTTTTATTGTTTTTTTTATAATTATATTATATACTGAAATTAAACAATAAAACAAGGAGGAACTTATGAGAAACACAAATGTAAAAAATGAAAAGGGAATAACTTTAATAGTATTAGTAATAACAGTAGTTATACTTTTTATATTATCCTTATTAGTTGTAGACTTTACAGTAGATGGCAAACTTTTTAAAACAGCAAATGAACTAGGAGCAAAAGGAGAAGCTCAGCAAACAGAAACAGAAACACTAAGAAATTCCTGGAAAGACATGCTAGGATTAACAAATACCACAACTAACAACAACACAACGGGAAATACCACAGGAGATAATACAACTGGAGGCGAAACAACATGTACACATACTTCTACAACTGCTACAGATAATGGGGATGGAACACACACAATAACTTGTACAAATTGTGGAAAGCAGATAACAACTGAAAAACATAATTATGTAAATCGAAAATGTACAAAATGTGGGGCACAAAAATTAGCAGTTGCCGGAGAAAAAACAACGGAAACATTAGAATTTACAGATTCAGATGGAAATAAAGCTATAATTCCAAAAGGATTTACAGTATCAAAAGCTGATGATGAAAAAACAATAGAAAAAGGTTTAGTAATATACTTAATAAATGATAAAACAGAAGAAGAAATAAAAGCAATAGATTGGAGTAATGAAGAAACAGTAGCAGACTTAAGAACAAAATATGACCAATTTGTATGGATACCAATTTCACATACAAAAATAAATGATATGTTCATCTGCCAAGCAAAAGCGGAAGCAAGTGATAAATGTAATATAACTGTAAAAAATGGAACTGCAACATGTACAACACATAACTCAACCAAAATGGCAGGAAGATTATATGCAACTGGTGTAGGACAAAAATATAAAGATGATATAACTGAAATATATACACCAAACAACGGTTTAAGGGAGCCAGATGTAGTAACTGGAAGTAATGGAACAAGATATGATGCAGATCCTACTAATTTAGAATATATTGCAACAGTAACAGGAGATAGTCCAAGTTATGCAGGTACAGATGAATTCAAAAAAACATTGCAAACAGAGTACAATGAAATAGTAAAAAGTATATATAATGCAGAAGGATTTTGGGTAGGAAGATATGAAACAAGTAATATGACTCAAAATCCAAATACAGCAGTAAAAGTAGTAGCTGGAACAAATACAGGAATAAGCAATGTAAATTGGTACTATATGTATGGACAACAAAAAGCATATTCAGCAAATAAAAACTTGAGTGGAGTAAAAAGTAGCATGATACTCGGAGCATGCCATGACCAAGTATTAGAGTTTGTGAATACTGAAAACTATAATGTAAAACAAGCTGGAAATGTAGGACACACATCCTCAGAATTTACAACAAAACCATATTTAACAGGAGGAATAGGATATAGCGAAAATTATTCAGGGACAATAGCTTATAATGATGTTTCAAGAAATGTATATGACTTAGAAGGTAATGTTTATGAATGGACTACAGAGTCCTTCTCTTCAGTTTATCGAGTTAGCAGGGGTCGGCTATTACATCAACAGCATTTCAGCTAGTTATCGTGGCTACATCTTCTTTACTGGCAACAGCTACACCTACGGTCGGTAGTCGTTCCGCACTTTATGTAAATCTGTAAGCTTGCAGGCGAATTGGTAATTGAATAAATGATGGTAGTTTTAGGGTAGACTACTAGAAGCTAAGTATTCTTAGCGAACTTTGTACGCTAAGTGAGCGGAAAATTTTTAAAAGACCCAGGAATGTAAATGGTAAAATAATATGTAGGAAAATGGCAAAGAAAAATGTCGCTTTTCCTACATCTTTTTTATCTTCTAACCTCATAGTATAATTATGCTAGGAGGTGATGATTCAAATGATGTTTGATAAATTAGACCATTTGTTAAAGGAGGTGATTAGATTGGATATAAAACCTAATTTTGCACGGTGTAGCAAGAGATTGCAATTGTGATTGGAGAACTGTTAAAAAGAGATTTGAATTGCAAAAGCAAATTGAAAGTGGCTTACCTCTGCCTTTAAAACAGCATAAATCAATACTTGATCCTTACACAGATATAATTAATTCTAAGTTAGAAATATCTGGAATTACAGCTTCAGCTATTTATCATTTCTTGGCTGATAATACTGATTATTCCGGTAAATATGGTTTAGCAAAAAATTATGTAAAAACCCATAAAGATGATAAACCTAAAAAAGCAACAATTCGTGTTCCTAAAGTCCCAGGAAAACTTGGACAAGTGGATTGGAAAGAGGATTTAACTTTACTTAATAAACATGGTAAACCTTTAACTTTTAATATTTTTCTGCTTACTTTGCCTTTTTCTGAGAAAAAATATTGTAAATTAACTCTTGATAAAAAACAAGATACAGTTATCAATTCCTTAATCTATGCTTTTCAATATTTGTGTGGAATTTCTAAGGAAATATGGTTTGACAATATGCTAACAATTGTTGATGCTGCTAGAATGGGAAAGCATGATAGAATTAATGATAAGATTAAACAATTTGCTAAAGATATGGCTTTTACCCCAATTCCTTGTAGGCCTAGAAGACCTCAATCTAAAGGCTCTGTGGAAGCTCTTGCTAAATTATGTGATAGATTACTTGCATATAATTATGAGTTTGAATCTATTGAAGATTTAGAAATGATAGTTAATTCTTTTAATGAGAATATTAATAATGAAGTTTCTCAATCTCATAATCGTATTGTTAATGAAGTTTTTACCTATGAAAAAGAATATTTACTGCCTTTGCCTAACAATAAAATTTTTAGTTCCTACTTATCTAACCGCCAAACTAGAAAAGTTGCTAAAGATTCTATGGTTTCATACAAAAGCAATAAATATTCTGTACCTGTTAAGTATATCGGTTTCGATTTAAATGTCATCGAAAAGGATAATTCTTTGTATATTTATGATAACACAAATTTAGTCCGTTGTCATCAAATTTCAAATAATCCTTTTAATTATCATAAAGATGATGTGAAAGATATATTAGTTAGTGACCTTTTAAAAAACTCTAATGAAGAAAAAATCGAAGCATTTATTGCTAATAATTTAAGTCAATATGATAATTTGTTGTAATGGAGGATGTTTATGAATTTTAAAAATGTTGTAGATAATTTAAATTTATTAAAACTAGATAAAATATCTAATTGTTTATCTGAGTATGTTGATAAAGTAAATTCTGAAAAAATTCCTTTTTTAGATGCTTTATACGAACTTACTAAACTTGAAATAATTGATAAAGCTGAGCGTGCTTCTCAATTTAATATTAGAATTGCTCATTTCCCATATTATAGGACTTTTGAAGACTTTGACTTTTCTTTCCAACCTTCAATAAATAAAGAACAAGTTCTTGAATTATCTTCTCTGCGTTTTATTGAAGAAAAGAAAAACATACTGTTAATTGGTTCTCCTGGAACTCGGGAAAACTCATATCGCTACTGCCATTGGTATTGAAGCTGCTAAAAATAGAGTTAGTACATATTTCATATCTTGTCATGACCTAATTTCTCAACTTTCTTTAGCTCACAGTGAAAATAGATTGGTTGATAAAATCAAACAATATAACAGATATAAGCTATTAATAATTGATGAAGTTGGTTACCTTCCAGTAGATAAAACTGGTGCTAATTTACTGTTTCAACTACTTGCTAAAAGATATGAAAAATATTCGACAATTGTAACATCTAATCAACAATTTTCAAAATGGGGAGATGTTTTATCTGATTCAACTTTGGCCTCTGCAATTCTTGATAGATTGCTTCATCATTCATACGTTTTTAACATAACTGGTAATTCGTATAGAATTAAAGATAAAATTTTAGAAAAAAGAAATAGTAATGAAATTTAATTATAAAGCAAAGATATTGAGGGGAATCTCCCTCATATAATCTTTGCCAAAATCCTACATATTTTTTTGCCAAAATCCTACAAAAAATATTGACATTTACAGTATAAATTAACTGAAAATTAACAATATTCATAAAAAATATTGACAAATACCCATATTTACTATATAATAATACAAGTTATGGAATAATCCCAAATGAAAGCAAATCGAGGGGAGGGAATTATAGATGGCAGAAATTAAAGTAAATAATGGAAATATAGAAGATGCATTAAAAAGATTTAAAAGACAATGCGTAAGAAATGGTGTATTACAAGAGGTTAGAAAAAGAGAACA
The DNA here is from genome assembly GCA_900553365.1 of uncultured Clostridium sp. Taxonomy (GTDB): domain Bacteria; phylum Bacillota; class Clostridia; order TANB77; family CAG-508; genus UMGS1781. The sequence continues at coordinate 6,494 of USDL01000012.1, read as the reverse complement.
TTATGAAAAACCTAGTGTTAAGAGAAAGAAAAAATCAGAAGCAGCAAGAAAAAGAAAATTTTAAATACATAGAAACAGAGGTTAAAACACAAAATAACCTCTGTTTTTTGAATAATTATATTAAAGCTGGAAAAAATATACAAAGTAAAGGAGAAAACAAATATGTCTTATGAAATAAAAGAAATAAAAAAAGGTATAAAAATACATTTTATACAAACAAATAAATTTAAAACAAATTTATTTGCAATATTTTTAACTACACCAATTTGTAGACAAACAGTAACTCAAACGGCATTAATACCAGCTGTTTTAAGAATGGGAACTGCAAACTTAAAATCACAAGAAAAGATAAGCATTGAACTTGAAAATATGTTTGGTGCAACATTAGATGGTGGAGTTGAAAAAATAGGAGATAACCAAGTAATTAAATTTTACTTAGAAACATTAAACGATAATTATGTGCCAAATAATGAAAATTTAGCAACAAAATCAATAGAACTTTTACTAGATGTTATATTTAATCCATTAACCGAAAATGGTGGGTTTAAAAAAGAAATTGTAGAAACAGAAAAGAACACAATTAAAAGATTAATAGATGGTAAGATAGATAATAAAGACCTATATTCATATACAAGATGTATAGAAGAAATGTATAAGGACAAACCTTATGGCCTATACAAATATGGATATATTGAAGATTTAGCGAGCATTAACGAAAAAAACTTATATGATGATTACAAAAAAATTATAAACGAAGCAAAAATTGATATATTTATATCAGGTAATTTTGAAAGCGAACAAATACTAGACATAATTTCTTCAAACGAAAACATCAAAAAAATACAAGAAAGAAACGATACCCACATTATAAACACTGAAGAAACAGAAAAAAAGGAAAAAGTAGAAATTAAAACCATAAAAGAAGAAAAAGATGTAACTCAAGGAAAGCTTGTAATTGGGCTTGATATAGACTATAACGAACCAAATTCAAAGTATGCAATGTGCATATATAATGTAATTTTAGGTGAAAGTGCAACCTCAAAATTATTCCAAAATGTTAGAGAAAAAGCAGGATTAGCTTATTCAGCAAGATCAACATATTTAAGACAAAAAAACAACATCTTTATAAGAGCTGGTATTGAGATTAAAAATTATGAAAAAGCTTTAAACATAATAAAAGAACAACTAGAAGATATGAAAAATGGAAAATTTACAGATGAAGATATAGCAAATGCCAAAAAATATATGATAGCAGGCATAAAAACCCTACAAGATGAACAAGATTCAGAAATAACATATTATATAGGGCAAGAAATATCTAGTAAACTACTAAGCTTTGATGAATATACAAATAAAATAAACTGGGTTTCAAGAGAAGATGTAATAAAAATTGCAAATAGTATAAATATAAATACAATATATTTTTTAAAAAACAATGAATAACAGGCAGGCTACATGCCTACTTAAAATATAATATTTTAAAGGAGATATTAAATATATGCAAATTATAGAAAATTCAAAAGTTAAAGAAAAATTGTATGTTGAAAAGCTTGAAAATGGCTTAACAGTAATGATAATGCCAAAAGCCAATATCCAAAAAAAGTATATGATGTGGGCAACAAATTTTGGCTCAATAGATAATAAATTTATAGCACCAAACGAAACAGAAGAAACAAGTATACCTGATGGTGTTGCACACTTTTTAGAGCATAAAATGTTTGAACAAAAAAATGGAACAAATAGCTTAGATACTTTAACAGCATTAGGAGTAAATGCAAATGCTTTTACCTCAACAGACCAAACATGCTTTCTGTTTGAATGTACTGATAATTTTTATCCTGCAATGGATGAATTAATGGATTATGTACAAAATCCATATTTTACAGATACAAATGTTGAAAAGGAAAAAGGAATAATTGGTCAAGAAATTAATATGTATGATGATTACCCAAGCTGGGCAGTATATATGAATGCAATTAGAAGTATGTACAAAAATAATCCAATAACAATAGATATAGCAGGCTCTATAGAATCTATTAGTAAAATTAACAAAGAAGTATTGTATAAATGCTATAATACCTTCTATAATCCAGCAAACATGGTAATGGCATTTAGTGGTGATTTTGAGCCAGAAGCATTAATTGAAGAAGTAAAAAAACGCTTAAAACCAACAGAAAAACAAGGAGAAATAAAAAGAATTTATCCTGAAGAACCAAACGAAATTGTAAAAAAAGAAGCAACCCAGCAAATGGAAGTTAGCATGCCAATATTTGTAATTGGGATTAAGGATAGTGCAAACAATAAAGAATGTAAAAGTGACGCAATAGTTAAAAAACACATAGCAATAGAAATATTACTAAATATGCTAATAGGAAAGAGCTCAAAGCTTTACAAAGAACTATATGAGGAAGATTTAATAACAGGCGAACCATATTTAGAATATGAATTCTCAAAACAATATGCACATATAGCAATAACAGGACAATCAAATAATTCTAAAGAAGTTGCTAAAAGACTACAAGAAGAAATAAACAAAATGAAGGAAAACGATTTAGACTTAAAACATTTTCAAAGAATAAAAAATATGATATATGGTAATTATGTAAAAGAATATGATGACGTTGCTGAAATTTGCAGAATGTTTGTTGCAGATTATATGAAGGGAATAAACAGCTTTGAATATATAGAAAATTTTAATCAAGTAACACCAGAGTATGCAAAACAAGTTCTTAATGAAGTGTTTGATGAGAGCAAAACTGTATTATCAATTATTGAAGGTAAAAAGTAGGGAATAACCCTACTTTTAGCTTTTTATGTGAACTTGACAACTGAATTTATTTGAAATAAAATATACGTATAAAATTTAAGGAGGTAATTGTTATGCCATTAGTAACAACTAAAAATATGTTTGAAAAATCAATGAAGGAAGGCTTTGCAATCGGTGCTTTTAATATTAATAACATGGAAATTATCCAAGGAATAGTAGACGCTGCCAGTGAAAATAATTCACCTGTAATATTACAAGTATCATCAAGTGCAATAAAATATGCAAGAATGTCATATTTAATTAAGATGGTTGAGGCAGCAGTTGAAACAACAAATATACCAATAGCCTTACATTTAGACCATGGACCAGATTTTGAAACATGTAAGGAATGTGTTGATGCAGGCTTTACATCAGTAATGATAGATGGCTCTAAATATAGCTTTGAGGAAAATGTAGAATTAACAAAGAAAGTTGTAGAATATGCTCATTCAAAAGGTGTTGTTGTTGAAGCAGAACTTGGAAAATTAGCAGGAATTGAAGATGACGTAAATGTTGCAGCTGGAGATGCTATGTATACAGATCCAGACCAAGCAAAAGAATTTGTAGAAAGAACTGGTTGCGATTCTTTAGCAATAGCAATAGGAACAAGCCATGGTGCTTACAAATTCAAAGGAGAAGCAAAATTAAGATTTGATATTTTAGCTGAAGTTAAAAAGAAAATACCAAATACACCAATAGTATTACATGGTGCATCAACAGTAATTCCAGAGCTAGTTGATATGTGTAATGAATTTGGAGGAGATATACCAGGAGCAAAAGGTGTTCCAAATGAAATACTAAAACAAGCAGGAGAATCAGGAGTATCAAAAATAAATGTTGATACAGATTTAAGATTAGCAATGACAGCAAATATAAGAAAAGTTTTTGGAGAAAAACCAGCTGAATTTGATCCAAGAAAATACCTAGGCCCAGCAAGAGACGCTGTAAAAGAAATTGTAAGCTACAAGATAGCAAATGTTTTTGGCTCAAAAAATAAAGCTTAAATGAAGCCTAATTGATTTTTAATATAAAATTAAACTCCCTTCAATTAAAGGGAGTTTAATAATAAAAAATTTATTCATGACTTGCTAGTTGTTTTCTCATTCTAAGTTCAGCATCCTTTTTAGCAATATCTTCACGCTTATCATAAAGTTTCTTACCTTTTCCAATACCAAGTTCAAGCTTAACAAAATTACCCTTAAAATACAAACTCATTGGAATAAGGGAATAACCTTTTTGCTTGATTTGACCAACAAGTTTATTAATTTCATTTCTATTTACTAAAAGCTTTCTATCCCTTAAAGGGTTTTTATTATATATATTTCCAAATTCATAAGGACTTATATGCAAATTATAGATAAAAAGCTCACCATTTCTAATTCCTGCATAACTATCTTTTAAGTTCACCTTCCCATTTCTAATAGACTTTATCTCAGTACCTGATAAAACAATACCAGTTTCAATAGTATCTATAATAGTATAATTGTGCTTAGCTATTGGATTTTTTGCAATTAATTTTGACATTTTTAATCATCCCATTTCTAAGTACATAATAAATGCAACATTTAAAAGCATTTATGTACTTTTTAAATAAATATGACCTATTATATCATATTTATTTAAAAAAGTGAATATTACTCATCATGATGTGTAGTATTTTGAGCACCATAATACCAAACTAAACCTATAATAACTATTGCAGCAACTGCAACAATTAACCATATCCATAATGTAGATGTGTTATTTCCAGCTAAAGCATCTGTAGCAGTTCTTGTTGCATCATATTCATTATTCCTGTTATTTGCCATGTTATTGTTGTTATTGTTATTTTGATTTCCGTCAATTTTTAAAGCACCTTTTATACCATTTTCAGCATCGCCAATACCATTACGAACATCTGCACCCATAGCATTTACACCGTTAACTACTGTATTTACTGCGTCAGATACACCATTTTTTACATTATCTGCTGCTGAAACAAAACCTGAAAAAATGAATAGAGCAAAAAGAATTACAGATACTAGTATTAAACTCTTTTTATACATGAATTTTACCTCCTATTTTTAGAATTCAATAATATTATTTTAAAATCTAGAAAAAAATATGCATAAAAAAAATGCCTTTTAATACATAAAAAGGCAAAAGAAAAATTTTTTATCTTAATTTAAGTAAAATAGCAACTGCAAGAAAAATTAAAACTAATCCTACTGAAATTAAAATGATATTTATAATATCTGAAATACTTAATGAAAAATTTTCTTCACTACCAGATGTAGAGATTTTTTGAGCATTAGAAGTATAATTAGAATTAGTATTTGTATTTGATAGGTTAGCATTATTTAGAATATCTGTACTATTATCTAATTCATTTTCATTATCAATGGAATTATCTGTATTTGTGTTCAAATCCATATCTACACCAACTGCGTATACAGAGGTAAAACTAATTAAAAATAAAGCAATAACAATTATTATGCATTTAAAAAATCTTTTCATTTTAAAAATCAACCCTTTCAAAATACTATATATATAATAACACAAAAAAAAATAATTTGTCTATATTTAATTAAAAAAATCTAAAATCTTTTGTTGGTATTTATAATAAAGCTAAATATTTTAACATATCTTTAATTAAGGAGGAAAATATGTATAGTGTAAATGAAAATAATTCAAATAGTATTTTTGATATTTTAAAAGGTACTGCAATATCTATTGTTGCAACTTTAATTTTGTTAATTATATTTTCAGCAATTCTAACGTATACATCTGTGAATGAAAGCACAATGCCTGCGGTGATAATAATTGTGAGTGCTTTAAGTATTTTACTTAGTAGCCAATTAACTACTGCCAAAATTAAAAAGAATGGAATTGTAAATGGTATATTAGTTGGAGGATTATATTTTGCATTTTTGTATATTATATCAAGCATTATTTCAAAAAATTTTTCTATGAATAATTATTCAATAATCATGATGGCTACAAGTATAGTATTAGGAGGCTTAGGAGGTATTATAGGTGTAAATAAAAAATAATTTTTCAAAAAAGTATTGACATTTTACAAAAAAAGGTATAAAGTATTAGCAGTCAAACAAATAGACTGCTAATTTTAAAAAGGAGGAATGGAAAATGATTAAACCATTACAAGACAGAGTAGTCATTAAAATGATAGAAAATGAAGAAACAACTAAAAGTGGAATTCTTCTATCAAGTGGAGCAAAAGAAAAGCCACAAATTGCAGAAGTAATTGAAGTGGGACCAGGAGGCGAAGTAGAAGGAAAAGCAATAAAAATGTATGTAAAAAAAGGTGATAGAGTTATAGTTAGCAAATATGCTGGAACAGAAGTTAAATATGAAGGTGAAGACTATATTATAGTAAAACAAGATGATATTTTGGCAATAGTTGAATAAAAAGAAAGGATGATTTTTATGTCAAAAGAAATTAAATTTGGCGAAGAAGCTAGAAAGAAAATGCTTGATGGTGTAAATACATTAGCAGATACAGTTAAAGTTACATTAGGACCCAAAGGAAGAAATGTAGTATTAGATAAAAGCTTTGGAGCACCACTAATTACAAACGATGGTGTTACAATAGCAAAAGAAATTGAACTAGATGATCCTTATGAAAATATAGGAGCAAGATTAGTAAAAGAAGTTGCAACAAAAACAAATGATGTTGCAGGTGATGGAA
>USDL01000011.1 GCA_900553365.1 uncultured Clostridium sp. | reverse complement strand
AAAAAAGAAGCATTAATTAAATAATGCTTCTAATTTTTTCAATAATCATATTAAGTGCTACATGGTTGTATCCGCCTTCTGGAACAATTATATCAGCATATTTCTTACTTGGCTCAACAAATTGCTCATGCATTGGTTTAACTGTTGTGGTGTATTGTTCAATAACAGATTCAAGTGTACGACCTCTGTCTCTAACATCACGAACTAATCTTCTAATAAAACGAATATCAGCATCAGTATCAACAAAAATCTTAATATCCATCATATCTCTTAATTCTTTATTTTCAAATATTAAAATACCATCCAATAAAATAACTTTTTTAGGAACTACTTCAACAGTTTGATCTTCTCTTAAGTGGTCAACAAATGAATAATTTGGTCTATAAATCGTTTCACCCTTTTTAAGTTTTTTCAAATGATCAATAAGTAAGTCCGTATCAAAAGCATCAGGATGGTCAAAATTTAATTTTTTTCTTTCGTCAAATGAAAGGTCAGAGTGGCTTTTATAATAATAATCATGAGAAAGCATTGAAATATTATTAGCAAATTCTTTTCTTATATTATCAGCTAAAGTGCTTTTCCCTGAACCAGTTCCACCTGCAATTCCAATAATAATAGGATTAAGTCCCATAGTACAAACCTCCCAAAAATATACTACATCTATTTTAAACTAAATTCCGTAGAAATGCAACAAAAAACGACAAAATTTATTGAATCTTAGCAAAAACTTGACAAACTCCTAAATTGTGATAAAATTACTTAAAAGCTTGGAGGCAAGATATGGTTTTAAGTGGTAATGTTACAAGTGGAATAGGTACTGCTAAAATGTGGGTAGGCAAAATTAATGGTGTTTTTAAAAACAGAACTGGAATAACTTTATTTCCAGGAACTTTAAACATTAAGCTAGAAGAAGATTATATAGTAAAACCAGACTGGATTATAAAACCAGAAGAGTTTGGAGGCACTGAAAATGTACTAGTCCAAAAATGCGAATTGTTGGGCAAAACAGCATATATAGTGAGAGCTGAAAAGAATCAAATTGGACAAGGTGAACATAACTTGCAAATAATAGAAATTGTTGCAGATATATGTTTTAGAAAAAAATATAATTTAACAGATAATAAAAAAATATTAATTCAAATAAATTAGTTCTAAAAACAAAACCTTTAGCATATACTCTTAAGTATGAAGGAGTAAAAATGCTAGAGGTTTTAAACTTTTTTTCTAGGAATATTTCCCATATACTAAAAGAAGAATTGAAAGACAAGCCAATTCAATATTTAGAAGAAATACGTTTGAGAAGTAATGGAACTATAGCTCTTAAATTCTCTCAAAATAGTATAGTTTTGTATAACAAAGTAACATATCAAGATATTTTAGAAACATTACAAATAATGTGTAATAATTCAATATACTCATACCAAAATGAAATAAAACAAGGCTTTATAACAGTAAAAGGAGGACACAGAGTTGGAATAACAGGAAACTGTGCAATAGAAAATGGAAAAGTAATAAATATAAATTACATATCTAGCATAAATTTTAGAATAGCAAAACAAATTATAGGGGCAGGAAATAAGGTTTTGCAATACATATTAAGATTAAGAGAAAATACAATTTATAACACACTAATAATTTCCCCACCAGGAGTTCGGCAAAACTACTCTTTTAAGAGACCTAATAAGGAGCATAAGCACAGGAATAGAAGAAATACAGTTTGAAGGTTTAAATGTAGGTTTAGTAGATGAACGTCGGTGAAATTGCAGCTTTATATAAGGGAATTCCTCAAAATGATATAGGCTTAAGAACAGATGTCTTAGAAAACATACCAAAACCAGTTGGAATAAAAATGCTAATAAGGTCGATGGCACCACAAATAGTTGCAGCAGATGAAATTGGAACTTATGAGGATGTTGTAGCAATAAAAGAGGCTGTTTGTTCACGGAGTGAAGGGAATATTTACAGCACATGGTCAAACAAAAGAAGAAGCACTAAGAAACCCAGTATTAAAAGAACTTATTTGTGAAGGCATAATCGAAAAAATAATTTTCTTACAAGCAAATGAACAAGGTAGAACAATAGAAGTGGAGGAAACAACATGTTAGGAATGAAATTATTAATTTATACTGGTATATTTTTAGTATGTTCGGCTATTGGACTAATAAAATCACAGAAATATACATGGAGGGTTGAAGAATTAAAGGAATTCAAAAATGCATTAAATATGTTTAAAACAAAAATTAGTTTTACATTTGAACCAATACCAGATATATTTGCGCAAATATCTGGGAGTGTAAGCCAAAACATAAGTAGCATATTTAGAATAGCAAGTTATAATATGCAGTTTTTCCCAGCAGGTGATGCGTGGAGCAAAGCAATGGATGCGGATATATTAAATATCAATTCAGAGGATAAAAAAATTCTAAAGGATTTGAGTAAACTTTTAGGAAAAACAGACTTAAATGGGCAAATAAGCCAAATAGAAATAACATCAAGCTTTTTAGATGAGCAAATAAAAAAAGCAGAAAAAGAAAGAGAAAAAAGTGAAGGAATGTATAGAAAATTAGGAATGATAATAGGGCTAGGAATAATAATTATTTTAATTTGAATACATAAGAAAGGAAACGTTTAATATGGAAATAGATTTATTATTTAAAATTGCTGCTATAGGAATACTTGTAGCAGTATTACATCAAGTATTGGTAAGAGCAGGACGTGAAGACCAAGCAATGATGACTACTTTAGCGGGTGTTGTAATAGTTCTTTCGATTGTAATTAAGGAAATAAGTACATTGTTTAATAATGTTAGGGTAATATTTAATTTATAAAATAAAGGAGAAAAAATGGATATTATAAAAATTATTGGTATTGGTCTAATAGCATTAATAATTATAGTTATTATAAAACAGTACAAGCCTGAATTTGCAATGTATGCATCCATTCTAGCTGGGGCAATTATAATATTTTTTAGTATGGATAAAATAACAGGAATAATAAATCTTTTAACAAATCTTAGCAAAAAAACTGGGATAAATGCGGAATATCTAAATATATTACTAAAAATAACAGGAATAGCAATACTTACAGAGTTTGCTGTAAGCATTTGCAAAGATAGTGGAGAAAGTGCTATTGCAAGTAAAATTGATTTTGGAGGGAAAATTATTGTAATTAGTATGTCAATTCCAATCATTTCAGCACTACTAGAGCTTATTTTAAAGATAATGCCATAAAATATTGTAAATTTACTATGGTGGTGAGAATGAAAAAAATAATAATTTTAATATTACTATTAATTTTAATTCCTAATACTAGCTTGGCAACAGAACAGATAATAGAAGAACAAATGGAGGCATTGAATTTAGGACAATTTATTCAAGAAGGAGAAAAATATACAAAGGATGCATTTCCAGAAATAAGTATTAAAGAATTAATAACCCAAAGCCTTACAGGGAAAGTAAATAATAGCTTAATGTATAAAGCAGTATTAAAAATTTTAGGAAAAGAAATTGTATCAAGCATTACAATTATAGGAAGCATTTTGGCCATTATTGTAATACATAGCATTTTAAAGAGTATAAGCGAAAATTTAGGCAATAACAATACTTCACAAATAGCCTATTTTGTTGAATACATACTAATTATTACTATGATAATGGCAAATTTTGCAGTAATTATTGAAAGCATAAAAAATACAATATCAAATTTAGTGGGATTTATGAATTGCTTAGTGCCAATCCTAATATCTTTAATTATTGCAACAGGACAAGTTGCCTCAGGAGCTGTTTTGCAACCAATATTAATTTTTGCAGTGATATTTATAGGAAACATTATAAACTTAGTAATACTCCCAATAACAACAGCAAGCATGATACTAAGCATTGCATCAAATATATCAGACAAAGTACAAATAGGAAACTTAGCTAAATTCTTTAAATCAAGTATTACATGGTTTTTAGGTTTTATCATAACAATTTTTGTAGGCCTTTTATCTTTAGAAGGAACTTTAACAAGCAGTGTAGACGGAATAACAATAAAAGGAATAAAATCAGCTGCTTCAACCTTTATACCAGTAGTTGGAAAAGCCCTAGGAGACTCTGTAGATACTGTATTAGGGGCAACATCATTAATTAAAAACTCGGTAGGATTTGTGGGAATTGTAATAGTAATCGCAATATGCATTTTGCCAATAGTAAAACTAATAATTTTAAACATAATGTATAGCCTATTAGGAGCCGTAAGTGAGCCTTTAGCAGATAAAAAAATAGTAAATGTAATAGGCCAAGTATCAGGAGTGTTTAAAATACTATTAGGAATAATGTTCTTTGTTTCAGTTCTTTTAATAGTTGGAATAGCCTTAACACTTAAAATATCAAATGCAAGCCTAATGTATAGATGATGGAGGGGTAAAAGTGATAAGCTTTATTAATTCTTATGTTAAAGGAATTGTTGTAGCAGTAATAATAAGCACAATTATAGAAATGATATTACCAGAAGGAAAAATTAAAAAGTATGTAAAAACTGTAATTGGAGCATATATTGTATTTATAATTATTTCTCCAATTATAACAAAAATCACAGGAAAAGAAATTAGCCTATCATATAAATTACCAGAAGCAAATACAAAGGCGATAAATACTATAGATACAAATGTATATATAGAATCAACTTACATAAATACAATAAAACAAGACATAATAAAAAACATAGAAGCAAAGGGTTATACAGTACAAAACATAAACATAGAAATTGAAAATCAAGAAGAAAATTATGGAAAAATTAACAAAATAGATTTGAAAATATCAAAACAAAAAACAAAAACAAGCAATATAGAACCAGTAGAAATAAACATTAGCAAGCCAATAGAAAAAAATGATGATATTCCTATTGAAGAAATACAAGAGCTAAAAAAATTCCTAGAGAATGATTACGGAATAGAAAGTATTTCTATTAATGAATAAGTTTGAGAGAGGTAAAAATAATGATTAAAGAAAAAATTAAAAGTTTAGTAAAAAAGAAAACAAGTGGAGATAACAAAAAAACTTTAGAAAATTTAATTGTTTTTTTAGTTCTATTAATAATAACAGTAATAGCTATAAACATAATATGGGGTAAAGAAAATAACAATGAAAAACAAAGTCCTATAGATGATAGTTATAAAGTATTAGCATATAATAAAAATGAAAGTAATAATTCTCAAGATAGTGAATATAATCTAGAGAAAAAATTAGAAAACATTTTATCACAAATATCAGGTGTGGGGAAAGTACAAGTACTAATTACATATTCGGAAACAAGTTCAGTTGTAGCAATGCGTAACGAGAAAAAGAACAGTAGTAAAACAGAAGAAAATGATACAAATCGGTGGAACAAGATTAATAGAATCAATAGATGAGGATAAAGAAATAGTAGTAGATTCAAATAATAATCCAATAACAGAAAAGGTAGTAATGCCAAAAATAGAAGGAGCAATTATTATTGCAGAAGGTGGAGAAAATATAGAGGTAAAAGCAAATATAATACAAGCAGTAGCAGCAGTTACAGGCTTAACCTCACATAAGATACAAGTGTTTAAAATGTCTAAATAACAGCGGAATTAAAAATTTAAAAGGAATGGTCGCCGCACCAATTCCAAAGGAAGGAATAGAATGATGAAAATTTTAAAAAGAAATCAATTAATTATTTTGGTAATTTCATTAATGCTTGTAACAGCAGGATATTTGAATTTCACAAGTACAAATACCAAAAGCCCAAACACAGGAACAATAGCAGAGCTTGGAGATGCAACATTAGTAAGCAGCAATAAAATTGAGAGTGAAGAGATTGTAGAAAACGGAAAAGAAGATTATCAAAATAATGAATTAAAAGAAACAAACGAAGTAAGTAATGAACAAAAAGAGAAAAATACAACAGTAGAAACAAGTACGGGAGATACATATTTTGCAACTTCAAAGTTAGAAAGAGAAAATATATATTCACAAATGTTAGAAACATATCAAGAAATATATAACAACACAAATTCTACATCAGAACAAAAAAATAAGGCAATAGAAGAAATATCAAGAATAAATGAAAATAGAAATGCAGTAATGATTGCAGAAAATTTAGTAAAAGCAAAGGGATTTGAAGATATAGTTATATTTTCAAATTCAAATAGTGTAAGTGTTATAATAAAAGCAGAGAAGCTAGAACCAGAACAAATTGCACAAATACAAAACATAGTATCAAGAGAACTTGAGGTGTCAGCAGAGCAAATAAACATAAGTACTAAATAAAGTTAGAAAAATATGTAAAATGTTGAAGGAAAAAAATAAAAAAGGGCGAATAATATAGTAGTACATCATGAAAATAATGTACAATAAAACTTTGGAAGGCGGTGCACATACATGCAAATAACAGACGTACGTTTAAGAAAAGTAAATTCAGAAAACAGAATGAAAGCTGTTGCTTCTGTAACATTCGATAATGAATTCGTAATTCACGATATCAAAGTTATCGAAAGTCAAAATGGATTATTTATAGCTATGCCTAGCAGAAAAACTCCAAACGGAGAATTCAAGGATATAGCTCATCCAATCAATGCTGAAACAAGGGAGAAAATTCAAAATGCTATATTAGAAGCATATAACTCTCCTGATGCTGAAACAGCTGAATAATAATAAATAAAAAACACCTTCGGGTGTTTTTTTTTATGTGTAATTTATTAGATTAAAACTATCACTAAACAAAGAAAGCAACTGTGTCGAAAAATGTAGAAATTTGAAGAATGATTTTTGTTGCATTTTGGCAAATTGTATGGTATATTATTTATACTGCTATCGAATATTTGCGAAAGGAGTTAAAGTAATATGGCAGATGTTAAACAAAGAATGATTGATATTGTTAATTCAGTTCCAAATGATTATTTCGATGGTTTAAATCCAACAGAAATGGTTTTTAAGCTTATGTTGGAATACTTAAAAAGATATGGAGAAGATGAAACTACTATTATTCCTGGAACCGATAAACATTTTAGTTACGAAACATTAAAAGAAATGTTTAAAGATAAAGATCGAATTTAGAAGGAGGGCATTTTAATGGATTTTATAAAAGAAACTTTAAGTCAAGTAAATACACAAGAAAATACTTTATATGATTATATATATAATTTAATCTTTTTTATATCACTGGAAGAGAGTGAAGAAAACATAAAAAATGGTAAAGTGATGACTATAGAAGAAGCAAAGGAGAGGTTGATGCAGGAATATGAACATCTTAATTTCTAACAAAGCTTACGATAATATTAAACATATCATTAACTTTACACTAAAAGTCTCTAAAAAATATTCAAATAGAATCGTAAAAGATATATATGATACTATTGATTTAATTAAAGAAAACCCATATATTGGTAGATATGTACCAGAACTTAAAAATAAGCATTATAGGGAACGAATTTGTGGAAATTATAGAATAATTTATTTTGTCTCGGAAAAACACAAAAAAATTTTCATTAGTTACATAATATGTGGAAAGCAAAATTCCTATTTATTTTTTGAAGTTCATAAAAAAGAACTTTTTGATTTTCTAAATTTATTTTTAAATTCCAACAGTATTACATAATCAAATAACAAAACAAAAACACTCCCAAAAAAATTAAAAATTTTCCATAAAAGTATATTATTCTTTTCAATTTTTTGATATACTATTGAAAGAAAAAGGAAAGGAATAATTGTATGAAACTTAAAATACAAAAAATAAAATTTATAAGAAATATATTAATTGGAATAGTGGCATTAATTATTGTAGCTTTTATAATAAATATTGCACCAGGTTATAAGCGAGATAAGTATAGTAATGTAATTAATTTAGTTATTGGAGATTCAAATGTTACGGAAAAATTGAAGAAACCAATATATAGGGATGAAGAGGGAGCTCTTTATATTTCTAAGGAAGATATTCAAGAGTTATTAGATAAAACAATTTATTATGATGAAACGGAAAATATGATAATTGCTACATCAGAAGTATCTGTTGCAGCAATGAAAATTGGTGAAAATAAAGTTAATATAAATGGGGCAACTAGTGATACTTTGAGTACAATTATATATTATGATAATACTATGTATATACCAATAAAGGAAATGGAAATTGTGTATAACATAGAAACAAAATATTTAGAAGATAAGCATATTTTAGTAATTGATAAATTAAATGATGGAATGATAAAAGCAGAAGCTGAATCTAAAACAAAAATTAAATTTAAACCAAGAGGATTGTCAAAAAAGGTAGGAGAACTAAATGTGGGTGATACAGTTAGTGCTTTCTATACAACAAGTAAAGGTTGGAGATTAATTAGAACAGAAACAGGAATAATTGGATATGTAAAAGCAAATGTTTTAACAAATGAATACATATTAAGGCAAGATATGAAACAGGAAACTGAAACTAGAAAGATAAATACAAGTATAGATGATAATACGCTTCTAAATATAGAGGGAGAAAGTATTGTAATAAAAGACTTATTAAAGATAACTCAAGAGGGAATCCTTTTAAAAAATGTAGATTTTACAAATGACAATAAAGATACAAAAGTATTTTCTAATTTAGAGTTAGAAGACATGAATATTGAAAACTATACAAGTAGAACAAAATTAATAAAAAATATTTCTAGTATTGCAATGAAAAATGAGATAAAAGGAATAAACATAATTTTACCAGATGAAGATGACATAAATATACAAAGATTTGTTATAGAATTAGCACCACGTTTAAAAGAGATTGGTATAGATACAAATATTGTTACAAATAAAAATATTAATGAGGATGTATATACAGGAATAGTTAAATACATAATTTCAAAATAAAAGGAGAACTTATGAAAAAGATAATAATTTTAATAATAGCAGTAATTTTACTAGTTTTAATTTGTGCACTTGGTACATATAAAATACTAACAATGCCAGTAAGCAAAAGTATTGAAGAAAAAGAAATAGTAATACCAATGGGAAGCGGTGCAAGTCAAATTGGAGCAATTTTAAAGGAAAATAACTTAATTAAAAGCAAATTAGCTTTTAAAATGTATGTTAAACTACATAAAGTATCAAACTTCCAAGCAGGAACTTATTATTTAAAGGAAAGCATGGATTTAAAACAAATAACAGAAATGCTACAAACAGGAAAAATGTATGATTCAAACCAAATAACATTAACGTATTTAGAGGGCAAACCAATTTGGTGGCTTGTAAAAACTATTTCAGCAAAAACAAACAACAAGGAGGAGGATATATATGCTCTTCTAGAAAATGAAGAGTATATTGATACTTTAATAGAAAAATATTGGTTCATAACAGATGAAATTAAAAATAAAGACATATACTATCCATTAGAAGGATACTTGTTCCCAGATACGTATGCAATAGCAAATAAAGATACAAAGCCAGAAGAAATATTTGAAAAAATGCTAGACAAAATGGAAAGTGTGCTTGAACCTTACAAAGAGGAAATAGAAGAAAGCAAGTATAATGTGCATGAACTATTAACACTTGCCTCAATTATTGAAACAGAGGGAACAAATGATAATGATAGAAAAAATGTTGCAAGTGTGTTTTATAATAGACTTGATGCAGGAATGTCTTTAGGAAGCGATGTAACAACATATTATTCAGTTAAAGAAGATATAGGAAAAAGAGACTTATATCAAAAAGAAATAGATGCATATAACCCATATAACACAAGAGGCCCAAATATGGAAGGAAAATTACCAGTAGGACCAATTAGCTCAGTAGGTAAAGCTAGTATTGAAGCGGCAATAGAACCAAGCAAAACAGATTATTTGTTCTTTGTGGCAGATAAAAATGGAAAACTATATTTTACAAAAACAAACACAGAACATGTACAAGTAATAAATGAGCTACAAAACAGTGGAATGTGGTATGAATACTAAAAACAAAACGCCCAATTTTAAAATTGGGCGAAATCTTTAAAAAAATAAATTTAAAAAACCTAAAGACAAGGAAATTAAAAACGATTTAATGGAAATCTTAATACTTTTTCTAAACATTGTTTGAGCAACAAGTAAACCGTGAGGTTTAAGCTCAACAAGTGCAGTACATTCTTCTTCAGTTTCAACTATTGAACTATTAGTATCATTATTGCTCACTTCATTAGTAGCTTCTGTGTTCTCAAGAACTGTATTCTCTATGTCTAGCTGCTCATCTATCATATCATCAATAGAGATGGAATTATTATTTAATTTGATGTCATTATCAATTAAATTTAAGTTATCCATATAAATCACATCCTTATATCTTTAGTAAAAATTATGTATGTTAAAAGAATTATATCATTATAATAAAAAAAAAGCAATAAAAGAAAAGATTTTGAAGAAAAAAGAAAGGAGAATTTATGAAAGAGGAAATATTAAAAAAAGTTGATCATACTTTATTAAAACAAATATCAACAATGGAGGATATAAAAAAACTATGCGATGATGCAATAAAATTCAATACTGCATCTGTATGCATACCACCATGCTATGTAAAAGAAGCCAAAGAATATGTAGGAGATAAAATGAAAATTTGCACAGTAATAGGTTTCCCAAATGGATATAATTTAACCAGTGTAAAAATGTTTGAAACAGAAGAGGCCATAAAAGATGGAGCAGACGAAATAGATATGGTAATTAATATAGGCAAATTAAAAGAAAAAAAATATGATTACATTTTAAATGAAATAAACGGAATAAAAACTAAATGCAATGGAAGAATTTTAAAAGTTATAATAGAAACATGTCTTTTAACAGAAGAAGAAAAAATAAAAATGTGTGAGATAGTATCTGAATCAGAAGCAGATTACATAAAAACTTCAACAGGATTTAGCACGGGAGGAGCAACTTTAGAAGATATTAAATTATTTAAAAAATATATAAAAAACAATAAAAAAATAAAAGCAGCAGGTGGAATTAAAGGATTTGAAGATGCAGAAGAATTTATAGAAGCAGGAGCAGACCGTTTAGGAACAAGCAAATTAGTAGCAGAAATGTTGAAATAAAAGTATAAAACTCTCTCTATTGGTAAAAATATGTATAAAATATATAAATTTGCCAATAGAGAGGTTTTTATTTTGAAAAATAACAGATATTTGAATATAAAAGGTATGAGTTTAAATAAAGAACAATTACAAAGCCTTATGGAAAAAATGGCTGTAAACTATGAAATATCAAGAAACAGCAGTATTGAAACATATCCAATAAATAGATTAAATAATAATTTTAAATTCATACAAAAAACTTATAATATATTAAATGAACATATAAAACAGAATATTACTATATATCCAGCAGGAGAGTGGCTTTTAGACAATTTTTACATTATAGAAGAAACAGTAAAAAGCATAAAAAATGAGCTAACAGAGAAAAAATATAAAAATTTCCAAGGAATCTCCAATGGACTATATAAAGGATTTGCCAGAATATATGTAATAGCCACAGAAATGGTTGCATACACAGATAATAAAATAGATGAAGATACACTTGAAAATTGTTTGCTTGCTTATGAACACAAAAAAACTCTAAGCATGGAAGAAATATGGAACCTACCAATATTTTTAGAATTAGCAATTATAGAGAATATAAGGTCAGTTTGCGAAAAAATATATATAAGTCAAATTCAAAAATATAAGGTAGAAGAAATAGTAGAAAGATTAATAGAAAAAAAGGAAGCAAGTAAGCAACAATACAAAAAGATAAGAGAAAACACAAAAATGTATAGAAATTCAAGCTATCCATTTATAGAATATATTTCTTACAAATTAAAAAAATATGGAAAAAACGGAAACATATATTTAAACATACTTGAAGAACAGGTAAATAAATTAGGAATAACAGTTTCAGATGTTATAAGAAAAGAGCATTTTGATATAGCAATTCAAAAGGTAACCATTGGAAATAGCATAACAAGTATAAGAAAAATAATGAGAATTAATTTTATAGAATTATTTGAGAAAATAAATGGAGTAGAAGATTTATTAAGACAAGATCCAGCAAATGTATATTCAAAAATGGATTACAAAACCAAAGAATACTACAGAAATAAAATAAAAAAAATATCTAACAAAACAAAAATGTCAGAAATATATATAACAAAGAAAGTCTTAGAATTATCCCAAAAAGCAAAACCAGAGAGAAAAAAACATATTGGCTATTTTCTAATAGATAGAGGAGAAAGCATACTAAATAATGAGCTTGGAATAAAAAATAAAAAAAGAGGACTAAAATCTGTAAAATATATAGCTTCAATATATGTTGTTACAGCTATTTTTAGCTTGCTTTTTGGAGTTTACACATATTATAAAACAAACCTACTAGTTGCAATTATTACAACTTTATTTGCAGTTATTCCAATTTCAGAAATATATATACAAACACTAAATTATATTTTAGGCAAAATTGTAAAACCTAAAATGCTTCCAAAATTAGCTCTGCAAAATGGCATACCAGAAGAATATAGCACAATGGTTGTAATTCCAACCATCATAAATAGCAAAGAAAAGGTGAAAGAATTATTTAGAAAAATTGAAGTTTACTATTTAGCTAATAAAGAAAAAAACATTTACTTTACTTTGCTAGGAGACTGTACATCTTCTAAAAACGAACAAGAACCATTTGATAAAGAAATTATAGAAACGGGAATAGAAGAGGCAAAAATACTAAATGAAAAATATGCAAAAGACGAAAAAGAAAAATTTTACTTTTTGTATAGAAACAGAGTGTGGTGTAGAGGAGAAAAATGCTTTTTAGGCTGGGAAAGAAAACGAGGAATGTTATGCCAGTTCAATGAATTTTTGCTAACAGGAAAAAATCTATTTAGAACAAACACAATAAAAGAAAAACTACCGATTAAATATGTAATAACATTAGATGCAGACACAAATTTAATTTTAGGCTCTGCAAAAGAATTAATAGGAGCAATGGCACACATATTAAATAAACCAATAATAGATAGAAATAAAAATATAGTAATTGATGGCCACGCTATTATACAACCTAGAGTAGGTATAGACTTAGTTTCAAGCAGAAAAAGTCTATTTACAAAAATATATGCTGGACTAGGTGGAACAGACTTCTACACAAATGCAATTTCAGATGTATATCAAGATAATTTTGGAGAAGGCATATTTACAGGAAAAGGAATATATGATTTGGAGGTATTTCATAAAGTTTTATGTAATGAAATACCAGAAAATACAGTGCTAAGCCATGACCTATTAGAAGGAAGTTATTTAAGATGTGGCTTAGCAACAGATATTTTAGTTTTAGATGGATTTCCATTTAAGTATAATAGCTACATTACAAGAGGTCAAAGATGGGTTAGAGGAGACTGGCAAATAGCATCATGGGCAACAAATGTAATAAAAACCCGAGACAAAAGTAAAAAGATAAACCCACTAAATCCTTTATCTAAATTTAAAATATTAGATAACTTGAGAAGAAGCTTAATAACTGTTACAGTAGCATTTATTCTTATAATAGCCACGATACTAGAGTTATTAAATTACCAAACAACACTTATGACTGTAATAGCCTTTGTAACATTGCTATTTCCAACAATACTAGATATTGCAAATTATATTATCTTCAAAAAAAGTATAGATGTAGAATATGTATCAGCACATAAAAACATTTTAAAATCAATAAGCGGGATAAAAGCAACTATTATTAGAGGATTTTTTGAAATAATTTTATTGCCACATAAAGCTTATACAAATTTGAGTGCGATACTAAAAACAATATATAGAATGAATATATCTAAACAAAATTTACTAGAATGGATGACCTCAGAAGAAGCAGAAAGACAAAGCAAGAATGATTTAGCAACATACTTTAAAAATATGTTTATAAATGTAATTATAGGAGTAATTTTATTAGGCTTAGGAGTACTCACTTTAAAAATACAATTCTTTATATTTGGTATTTTATTTGTAATCGCACCAATTATAGCATGGTATATAAGTCAAGAAATAAAAGAAAAAAAGCAAATTTTACAAATAACAAAACAAGAAAAAGAATATTGTTTAGAAGTTGCAAGAAGAACATGGGACTTCTTCAAAGAGAATTTGAATGAAAAAAACAACTATCTTCCACCAGATAATTATCAAGAAGATAGAAAAGAAAAAGTGGCACACAGAACCTCTCCAACTAATATTGGACTAGGCCTTTTAGGTGTATGCTCAAGCTATGATTTAGGCTTTATACCAATAGAAAAAGCCATGGATTTAATAGAAAAAATGTTAGAAACAATAGAAAAACTCACAAAATGGAATGGTCATTTATATAATTGGTATAACACTCTAACATTAGAACCATTAATTCCAAGATATGTATCAACAGTAGACAGTGGAAACTTTGTAGGATATTTATATACCTTAAAACAATTTATATTAGAAACGGATGATAAAAGAAAAATAAACCTAGTAAATAAGATTAATAATTTAATTAATAACACAGATTTTGGTAAGCTATATGATTATAAAAAGAGAATCTTTTCAATAGGATTTAATGTTGAAGAAAATAAACTAACAGATTCATATTATGATTTATTAGCATCAGAAGCAAGGCAAACAAGCTTAATTGCAATAGCTAAAAAAGATGTACCAGCAAAGCATTGGGGCAGTTTAAGTAGAACGTTAACCACACTAAATAAATATAAAGGTCTTATATCATGGTCAGGAACTGCATTTGAATATTTAATGCCAAATGTAAATATAAAAACTTATGAAGGAAGTTTGCTAGATGAATCTTGTAGATTTATGCTTATGAGTCAAAAAAAATATGCAAAAGAGTTAGGAATACCATGGGGAATTTCGGAAGCGGCATTTAATTTAAGAGACCTAAATAATAACTATCAATACAAGGCCTTTGGAATACCATGGCTTGGGCTAAAAAGAGGACTAGAAGAAGATATGGTAGTATCTTCTTATGGAATCTTTTTAAGTTTAATGTATGATGCCAAAGGAGCAATAGAGAACCTAAAAGTTTTAGAAAAACAAGAAATGTATGGAGAATATGGCTTTTATGAATCAATAGATTATACCATATCAAGATTAAAATATGGAAAAATGTATGAGCCTGTAAAAACATATATGGCACATCATCAAGGGCTTATACTACTTTCAATAAACAACCTAATAAATGATAAAATTTTAGTAAAAAGATTTAGCAACAATCCAGAAATTGAAGCAGTAGATATATTACTTCAAGAACGTATGCCAGAAAAAGCAATAATAACAAAGGAAAATAAAGAAAAAGTTCAAAAACTAAAAATAAGAGATTATGAAAATTACACAGAAAAGACTTACACAAAATTAAACTCAACATTTAATACTTCAAACGTAATATCAAATGGAAAATATACTGTAGTAACCAATTTAAAAGGTGTAGGATATAGCAAATTAAACAACTTGCTAATAAATAGGTACAAAGAAACAGCAGACTACAAACAAGGAATATTTTTCTATATCAAAAATCTAAACACAAAACAAATATATTCAAATATACCAAACCAAAGTGGAAAAATAACATTTGCACCAGATAATATTAAATACATTAAAACAGAAGGAAATATAGAAGTAAAAACAAAAATAACAGTAGCTCCAGAAGAACCAGTAGAAATAAGAAGATTAGAATTAACAAATAATGGTAACAATGTAGAAACATTAGAAGTAACAAGTTACTTTGAACCAGTATTGTCAACAAGTATGCAAGATTACGCACACATAGCCTTTAATAATTTATTTTTAACATTTAAAGATGCTGGAAATGGAAGCATTTTGGTAAAAAGAAAAAAACGTGGAGACAAGCAAGTAGACGTATATGCCGGAATAAATTTGTATACAGAATGTGAAACAATAGGAGATGTAGAATACGAAATAGACAAAGAAAAATTCATGGGAAAGGGCAATTTTGACATTCCAGAGGCAATAAAAAAATCAAAGCCATTTTCTAAAAATTTAGGACTAGTTACAGAACCTTGCTTAGCAATCAAAAAAACAGTAAAAATATTGCCAAGTGAAACAGCCACATTAGACTTGGTTATAGTAGTTGGGTATCAAGAGGAAAAAGTAAATAAGTTATTACAAAACTATTCAAATTCAAACACAGTTCAAAAAACTTATGAACTATCAAGAGCAAAAACAGAGGCTGAAACAGTTTATTTAGGACTAAAAGGAGCAGATATTGAAGAATATCAAAAAATGCTGGGACTTTTAATATTCCAAAACCCAATGCGAAAGGAAATACTATCAAACTTACCAAAACGAGTATATTCACAAAGTGAACTATGGAAATTTGGAATATCAGGAGATTTACCAATTCTACTTGTAAAAATAAAAGATGCAAATGATATGCACGTTGTAAGAGATTGCTTAAGAGCAATAGAGTTTTTTAGAAGCAAAAATATAATAGTAGATTTAGTAATCTTAAACGAAGAAAAGAATAGTTATGAACACTTTATAAAATTTGAAGTAGAAAACGAAATACAAAATAAACAACTATCATTTTTAAAAAATATATCTGGAGGAATATTCATTATAAATGAAAAAGAAATAACTAAAGAAGAAAAAGATTTACTAGAATTTACAAGCAATTTAATGTTAAATGCAGCACTAGGAAAAATCGAATTACAATTAAAAGACCTAGAAGAAGAACATGAAGAAAAACAAAAAAATATTGGAGAAGAAGAAAAGAAAATATATGTAAAAAGTGATGAATTAGAAACAATTACAGAAGATTATAGCAACCTAAAATATTATAACGACTATGGAGGATTCACAGAAGATGGATTAGAATACAAAATAAAAGTAAGCACAAATAATAAGCTACCTACTGTATGGAGCAACATTTTATCAAATCCACATTTTGGAACACTCATAACACAAAACTTAGGAGGCTTTACTTGGAGCCAAAATAGCAGACTAAACAGAATATCAGCATGGAATAATAGCCCCAATATTGATATACCATCAGAAATAATATATATAAAAAATAAAGAAACAGGAGAATACTGGAGTTTATGTGAAAATGTAACACAAAATCCACAAGAATACTATTTAACTTATGGCTTTGGGTATGTAATAGAAAAAACAATAAAAAATCAAATAATACAAGAAATAGAAAGCTTTGTGGCAAAAGAAAATAAAGTTAAAATAAACATTTTAAAACTAAGCAATACATCAGGAGAAAAGAAAATATTAAAAATACTTTACTATATAAAACCTGTTCTAGGAGAAGATGAAATAAAAACAAATGGATATATAAATGTAAACATGGAAAACAATGTTGTAACAGCTGAAAACTTGTATACAGACAGTTTTAAAAATGATATAGTATATTGTGGCAGTAGCGAAAGAATAAAATCATTTACTGGAAGTAAAGAAACATTTATAGATGAGGGAGATATAGAAAATCCTAAGGCAATTAATAAAGTAAATTTAGGAGACGAAAGCGGACTGGGCGAAAATTCATGTATAGCACTTGAAGTAGAAGCGGAACTAAATGGTTATGAAAGTAAAGAAATTGTACTATTTTTAGGAGAAGAGGATAATATATTAAAAGCAAAAGATATGGCATACAAATATTCTAAAATAACAAATGCTAGAGAGGAATTAAACCAAGTAAAGAGATTTTGGTACGAACTATTAACAAGAATACAAGTAAAAACACCACTAGAATCCATGAATATAATGCTAAATGGTTGGACAATTTATCAAACCATAGTTTCAAGGTTATGGGCAAGAACTGGCTACTATCAATCAGGAGGAGCAATAGGCTTTAGAGACCAGCTACAAGATACTTTAGGAATTAAATATATAGAAACTGAGCTGATGAGAAAGCAAATATTAACACAAAGTAGGCATCAATTCATAGAGGGAGACGTAGAACATTGGTGGCATGAAGAAACTCAAAGAGGAATAAGAACAAGATTTTCAGATGATTTACTATGGCTTTGCTATGTTGTAGCTGAATATGTAGAATATACAGGAGACAAAAAATTACTTGAAGAAGAAGAACCATATTTACAAGGAACACCTTTAGAAGAAGGAGTAGACGAAAAGTACGATTTATATGTAGAATCTCAGCAAAAAGAAAGCATATATAATCATTGTATAAGAGCAATAGAAAAATCATTAAACTTTGGAGAAAATGGGCTACCCAAAATTGGTTCAGGAGATTGGAATGATGGATTAAACACAGTAGGAAATAAAAAAAGAGGAGAAAGCGTATGGCTAGGTTTCTTCCTATATGAGGTATTAACAAGATTTATTCCAATTTGTGAAGAAATGAACGATTTAGAAAAGGTAGAAAAATATAACCAAGTAAAAGAACAACTAAAAAAAGCACTAAACCGGTGCAGGTTGGGATGGCAGATGGTTTAAAAGAGCCTTTACAGATGATGGAGAACCAATAGGAAGCATAGAAAATGAAGAATGTAGAATAGATAGTATATCACAAAGTTGGGGAGTAATATCAGGAGCGGCAGATAATGATAAAAAATATATATCAATGGAAGCACTAGAAAATCACTTAATAGATAAGGAAAATGGAATAATAAAACTTTTAGATCCACCATTTAACAAAACAAAAATCGAACCAGGCTATATAAAAGCATATCTACCAGGAGTTAGAGAAAATGGAGGACAATACACACATGCTAGCTGCTGGGCAATAATTGCATTTACAAAACTTGGATTCGGGGACAAGGCTTTAGAATACTATAGAATGATAAACCCAATAGAACATTCAAGAACTAGAGAAACTGCATTAAAATACAAAGTTGAACCTTATGTTATACCAGCAGACATATATGGAGCGGAAAGCCTGGCAGGAAGAGGCGGCTGGACATGGTATACGGGCTCAAGCAGTTGGTATTATAAAGCAGGTATAGAAAATATTTTAGGATTAAAAATAAAAAACAAAATATTAAAAATTGAACCATGTATCCCAAAAGACTGGAAAGAGTATCAAATAAAATATAGATATAAAAATAGCATATATAACATAAAAATAAAAAATGAAAATGGTAAAAACACAGGAGTAGAGAAATTTTATCTAAATGGAAAAGAAGTAGAAGAAAAAGAAATAATTCTAAATGGAGAAGGCGGAATATATGAAGTTGAAATAAAAATGTAAAAATACAGGCAAGAAATACTTGCCTGTAAAAATTAATAAAAGGCAATAAATACATTGCCTTTAAATTAAAGATATTTTTTCAAATCATCAATATTTTTCTCTTGTAACCTAACAAAATCGGATAATATATTTTTAATTTCATTATCAACAAAAGAATGGTTATTAAATAGCTTTATACCTTTAATTATTCCCATATCATTTCCTTGAATTAAAAGCTCAGATAGCTTTGAATTACTAGTGTCATTAGCAGTATTAAATTGAATTCCCATCCACGACATTGCTTTTAGCATATTAGGGGTATCTTCCATTTGTGCATTATTTTTTACTAACAACTCTTGAGTTCTATCATAAATGTTTTGATATTCATTATGCTGAGTATTTAGCAATTCTTTAAAATCCTTATCTTCAGCCTTTTTTATTATTGTAGAAAGAGAATCCATACCCATTTTAGTATTTTGATTTATTTCTTTCAAAATCTCAATTTCATTATCTTTTTCCATAAAACAAAACCTCCCATAAAGCTAGTATTTACAAAATCCCCAATTATATTACAAATTGCTTATTTTGGCAAAAAATGATATAATATTATTAAATTCCCAAACGGGTAATTTAGAAAGGGTATATTTATGGAAAACACAAAAATCTCTTTGGAGAGACAGGCTATGAAAGCAAGACGGCAGATTAATTTCGTACTTGAAGTGTATGGAAGCAAGAAAACCGTTGAAATGCTTGAGAAAGAAGGCTCAATCGCCATTAAGGTTCTCAAAGAACATAATATTTTCGTTGTTACTCTCAAAGGTAACATAGAAGAAAATTGGTATCGAAACGCTGAACTTCAGGGCAAAATTCTTCATACACTTGAGGACAACTTTAATGTTTGTTTCGAAAAGGGATGGGGAGACTGCATCCAGCTTCAACTTTCTTAGACTGTTAAGCTACAAAGCCCTAAAGGTACTAGTTTAAAAACTGGTACCTTTTTTCTTATAATTTTTATTTAAAATGTATTGACATTAAGAATTAAATAGTATACACTTTAAATGTAAATTTTTTTTGAAAAGAAAAGCACATTGAAATTTGAATAATTAAGGCAAAATATAAGCAAAATATTGCTTGTAAGGCTTACAAACAATAAAATTTCTATGTATAATTAAAAAAAGATTTACAAAAAAAACAAACAACAAAAGTAAAAACTTAAAAATTTTTTAAGGAGGAGAATAGAGAATGAATTTAAAAATAAAAAACAAATCTGGTATAACATTAGTTGCCCTAATTATAACAATAGTAGTAATGTTAATACTAGTGGCAGTAAGCATAAATATATTAGTAAACAGTAACTTAATAGGCCATGCAGAAAAAACAGGAGATGCGTATGCAGGAGCAATAAAAAATGAAGAAAATTTAGGAAATGATGGAATAACAATAAATGGCCAAAAGTATGCAACAATAGATGATTATATAAATCATAACCCAATGTCAACAATAAAAATCAACATGGAAGTAACCCACGAAGACACAGCAGTAACAGCAGATGGAACAAAAATAAAATCAATAGAACACGGAGCCCCAATTCCAGTAGGATATAGCTATGTAACAGGAGAAAAGAACACAGGAGTAGTAATTCAGGATGACACTACAAGTGACCAATTCGTATGGGTTCCAGTATTACAAAATCAAAAAATAAAAATTGAAATAACAGCAGAAGAGGAAATAACAGAAATAAAAATTGAAGATCCATTAGGCACATTAATAACAAAAAATTCAGAAAATAATGATATTACAGTAAGCGGAAAAACAAATACAAGTATAATTAATCCAACAACAAATGGAGAATATACAGTAACAGTAAAAACAGCTAGTGATGAAGCTTCTAAAACTCTATATGTAAAAAGCTTATATGCGCAGGATATAACATCAATGAGAGATATGTATTTAGCAATAATAAAAAAACAAGCAAAAGAACAAAATATAACTGAAGACGAAGCTGCTAAAGCCTTTACAGGGGGTCAATGTAACACAGTAGAAGAATTGATTACCACAATAAAACAAATGATGCAACAATATACTGATTCAGATATTGCCACACACGAGGGCAGTGTAAATAAATATGGAGGATTTTATATAGCAAGATACGAGGCAGGAAGTGAAAATCAAAGAACTTCAAGTAGTGGAACTGGTAATGCAGTTTTAAGCCAAGCAAATAAATATCCATATAACTATATAAACCAAACAGATAGTATAACCAAAGCAGCTACAATGAATAATGGAAAAACAAATGTAACAGCAAGTTTAATAAATTCAGCAGTGTGGGATAGAACATTGAACTGGTTAGAGGAAACAAATGCAGTAACCAGAGCAGAATTATTTGATAGTACAAGTTGGGGAAATTACAGAAATAGTAAATTCAATTTTATAGGTAAATATTCAACAGATGATGGGGACAATTTTACAGAAACAACAGCATCAACTCAAAAGTTAGAAAATAAAAGTTATTTGTTAGGAACAGGAGTAACAGATTACACAAAGAAAAACAATATATATGACCTTGCAGGCAATTGCTGGGAATGGACAACAGAGTCTGGTTCTTCAAGCCGTCGAGTTAGCAGGGGCGGTCGTTGCAGCTACGATGGCTTCGACCGTCCAGCATACTATCGCCTCTACGGTTCAGCAGTCAGCAGCACCGACATTTCCTTCCGTTCAGCACTTTATGTATCGCTGTAAGAAAAGCAGGCAATAAATTAATTAAATATTCCAAAGTAGTTTTAGGGAAACTACTTTGAAGCTAAGTAACTTAGCGAATTTTATACGCTAAGTGAAGGCAAATTTTCCCTTGTTTCTCAAGGGGAAATTTGCCCACTAGCGTGGCGCCAGTAGGCGTTTTTTTGTTGCGTGTAAATGGTGTGTAAATGTCAATATTTTTTGTAGGATTTTGGCAAACACTAAAAAGTAAAAATAGATAAACATATTTGCTAGTATGGCAATAAATGTACCGAAGAGGGGGATGTTTTAGCACTAGTTTTAAGAGGTATTCTGTTTATATAATATACCCAATGGGAAGACACTCTTTTTTCCTGTGTCCTCTCCATTGGGTACAGTATATTACAGGCCTACTCTAGTTTTTTTATATATTTGCACAAACCTATTTTTTATGATAAAATAAGCAAGCAAATGAGGTGAAAAATGAAAATATATATAGATGGTGATGGTTGCCCAGTAATTGATAATACCATAAAAATTGCAAAGCAATATAATTTAGAATGTATAATTATTACAGACACAGCACATATTTTTAATAAATATGATGTGAAAATAGTTACTGTATCAAAAGGTGCAGATAGTGTTGATTTTGCACTTGTAAATAAAATAACAAGCGGTGATATTGTAATAACACAAGATTATGGATTAGCAGCAATGTGTCTTGCTAAAAAAGCCGTACCAATAAATCAAAATGGAATTACATATACTAACGAAAACATTGACTCATTACTATTCACACGATATTTATCTAAAAAAATAAGAATGGCAGGAGGACGAATAAAAGGGCCAAGCAAAAGAGAAAAGGAAAAGGACGAAATTTTTGAAAAAGAATTAATAAAAAATATTGAAAAACAAATCCAAAAGGAACAGAAAAAATAAAAAAAGGAGATAAAAAAATGAAACTAAATATAGTTTTGGTTGAACCAGAAATACCACAAAATACTGGAAATATTGCAAGAACATGTGCTGCCATTGGAGCAAAGTTACATTTAGTAAAACCACTCGGGTTTAGTATAAGCGAAAAGCAAGTAAAGAGAGCAGGATTAGATTATTGGGATAAATTAGATATTGAGGAGCATGATAGTTTTAAAGACTTCTTAGAAAAATACAAACCAGAAGAAAACAATATGTTTTTTATAACAACGAAAGGAACACATTGCTATTCAGATATTAATTATTCAGGCATGGAAGAAGTATTTGTATTATTTGGAAAAGAAACAAAAGGACTTCCAGAAGACAAACTTAAAAAATATATAGAACAAACAGCAAGAATACCAATGAGACCAACACTTCGCTCACTTAATTTATCAAATTCAGTAGCAATAGTTGTTTATGAGATTTTAAGACAGGAAAACTTTGAAGGATTACAAGAAATAAGTAATTATTTAGTCTAAGAATTAAAAGCATATAGGTTTAAAAAGAAAGTTTAAAAGAAGTTGAACTAATTAACATAAAGTAGTATAATTAACATATAAAGCCAGTGAGCTTTTTTTATATAAATTTACTTCCTTTTTCACAGCGAAAGCTGTTTTACATATATCATAAATACACAACTTTGAATAAAGAAAGGTAAACAAAAATGTTAGAAAAGATTACAAACATCTTTAGTGAAGAAGAAATTATACTTGCAATGCTTAGTAGTGGAAATGAAGAAAAAGTGTGGAAGCTTATAACAGATGAAGAACTTATCAAAAAGTATATAGTTCTTATCCTAGAAAAGGACATTGCTTTTGATGAAATCTGTGATATTGCTAAAAACACTACATCGCCACAGTTGTTAGACATAATAGCAAAAGCTTTTATTCAGGTAGATGGAGATATATATCTTCTAGACATAGTATTGGATAATCCATATTGCTCTGGTGAAACCATAGTATATGCTGAAGAAGAATTTGGACTATATTGGACTAATAGAGTTCTATTCTTTAGAGAAGACATCCCTGAAAACGGATACCCAAAAGAAAAATTGTGGAAAATAGCAATGGCTGACCATAACGGTGCTTGTACTGCTGGAATTATCGAATTTCCTAATTGTGACGAAAAGCTTTTCTACAAAATTTTCGAAAATTGCAGATGCAATGGTGAATATTATAGCAACATTTGTGGTTTGGCTTTGAAGAAAAACTACACATTGCGAGAAGATATTCTTGAAGAGTGTTTGAATAATTTTATTGGTGCATGGAGCGAGTATATTGACAATTTGGTAATGTATTGCAATGCTTCCTATCTCGAAAGGGTGATGGCAAAGATTGAAGAAGTTGCCTTCGAGGATGTTCAAATAGAAGCTAGGGAAGTTTACCAAAAGAGAAAGGAAAAGTAAAATAAACTTCAAATTAGAAGTTTCTAGAGTTGGTTCTATTTAAGAGCCACTCTATTTTTTATAATAGAAAGTGGTAAATTTTAATAGCAAAAAGGTTGAAATGTTTTTATGTATGTGATAAAATTTCCCTAATTGGTGAACAATATTATGCCAATAGAAAGGATGATAAAAATGAAAAAGTCAGCAATCATTATTGCAATTCTAGCAGTAGTTGTAATAATTGCTATTAGTCTAGGAGGAAGTTACAATGGAATAGTTGAAAAAGCAGAGGAGGTAGATAATAAATTTGCTACAATAGATACACAATTACAAAGAAGAGCAGATTTAATACCAAATCTAGTAAATACAGTTAAAGGATATGCAGCACAAGAAAAAGAAATTATTGCTTCAGTTACAGAAGCAAGAGCAAAACTTGCAGGTGCTACAACAGTTGGAGAAAAAGCAAATGCAGATGAAGAATTAACAAGTGCATTGAATCGTTTATTAGTTGTTGTTGAAAATTATCCAGAATTAAAATCTTCACAAAATTTTATACAACTATCAGATGAACTTGCAGGAACAGAAAACCGTATAGCAACAGCAAGAAGAGACTACAATGAGGCAGTCAAAGAATATAACTTAAAAATAAAAAAATTTCCAACAAATTTAATGGCAAATATGTTTGGATATGGAGCAAAGGAATACTTCCAAGCAACTGAAGGAAGTAAGGAGGTTCCTAATGTTAACTTTGAATAAAGCAAAGAAAATAGTATGTTTGCTTATTTTGATAATGATATTACTGCCATTGAAAACACTTGCAGTAGTATCACAGACAAATGAGTTCTATGTTAACGATTATGCTAAAATATTAAGCAGTGAAACAAAAGAGTACATTATAAATACAAATATTGAACTACAGAAAAAAACAGGTGCACAAATTGTAGTTGTAACCGTATCAAGCTTAGGAGGTCAAAGCATTGAAAAATATGCTACAGAGCTTTTTAGAAAATTTGGAATAGGAGACAAAAACAAAAATAATGGAGTACTTCTATTATGTTCAACAGGAGATAGACTATTTAGAATTGAAGTTGGGTATGGGCTTGAGGGTAGGTTAACAGATGGAAAAACAGGAAGAATACAAGATGAGTATATAATACCATACTTAAAAAATGACAACTATAATGAGGGCATTAAAAATGGGTTTAGTGCAGTTTTGCAGGAAGTATGCAAAGAATATAATATAAGTATTTCGGAAGCACAAAAACCAGAGGAAGGACAAGATTTTGATTCTATATCCAGCAAAATTATTATAGTTGGAATAATTTCAATTAACATATCAGTTTTTTTGAGGTATATTCAAAAAGTTAAAATCAAATTAATATATTTGGTTCTAATTGGAATCGTGTCATTTTTAGTATCAAAATCTTTTAGTGTAACAATGATTATTTTATTTATTAATGCGATACTATTAATCGGTTCAAGATATACTTCGCGGAGGAGGAAGGTACTCAAGTGGACGGCCGGAGGTTTTTCAAGTGGTGGAGGATTCTCAGGTGGCCGGAGGTTCTTCTGGCGGAGGCGGTAGTACAAGAAGCTTCTAAGTAATAGAATTTGCAGAACTTAACATAATGTGATATAATTATATAGTATTCCAGTTTTACTGGCTATATAAACTCCGTTTTACAGAGTAAAAACACAACCATGAAAAAATTTATTTTAGGAGGAATTATCATGGACTTTGAAACTATTATTAACCTGTTTACCGATGCTGAAATCGTAGATGCCCTTATTCGGAATAAGGGCGTTCTAAGAATGCTCAAGGCAAAAGACTTTGGTGTAACCTCTTATCTTGCAAAAAGAGGAGACACCAAAAAAGAGGTTGCGGCAAGTAAATACTGCCACTTGGAGATTCTCGAAAAGCTAGCAGAAGACCCGGATGTTTTTATTAGAGTGGAAGTTGCAAGAAACGAAATTTGCTCTGATAAAATTCTTAAACTTCTTGCAAGCGACAGTGATGCAAGAGTAAGAGAATTTGTTGCAAAAAACAAGAACTCATCTGCAGAAACCTTAAGCATATTGGCGAAAGACAAGTGCATGAGTGTCAGAGGAGCAGTTGCAGGGAATCTTAGTTGTCCTGTTGAAATTTTGGAACTTTTGGCCAATGATGACAGAAACTATGTAAAGAATGCCATTGCATCAAACAAAATATGCCCACCGGACATTCTCAGAAGTCTTTCAAAAGAGGATGACATTGAAATTAGAAAATCTGTAGCAATTCACCAGAATTGCCCAGAAGATGCGCTTAAACGCCTCTACAGAGACTATCAAGCTGTAAGAATCTTAGTAGTATTGAATCCGAAATGCCCTAACGACATTTTGTACAAAGCCGTTGGAGATCAAGACGATATGATAAGAAGTGCAGCACAGTTTACCTTGAACAGAAACTTTGAATAAAAACAATAGTTAAAAGTCGAAACAGAGATTCTTTTTTAAGAATCTCTGTTTTATTTTATATAATTAGTTTTTCCAAAAAGCTGCATAAGCTCTGTAAGCTTCATAAACATCAAATTTGCTTGTAACTTCATAAGGAGCATGCATTGATAAAACTGGAACACCACAATCAATAACATCAACACCCTTATTAGCTAAAATATAGGCAATAGTTCCGCCTCCGCCTGTATCAACCTTTCCAAGCTCACTTACTTGGTACATGATATTGTTAGATTCAAATATGTTTCTTATTTGTGCAACAAATTCAGCATTTGCATCAGAAGCACCAGATTTTCCACGAGCCCCAGTGTATTTGTTTAGACCAACGCCTTTACCTAAATATGCTGCATTATTCTTCTCAGAAACTGATGCATATATTGGGTCTAAACCAGCATCAACGTCTGCAGAAAGCATTTTTGAATTGCAGAAAACTTTATCTAATAAGTTAGGTCTATTTGTATTTGTTTTGTTTAGTAATTCAGAAATGAATGTATCAAACACATGTGATTCCATACCAGTATTGCCCATACTTCCAATTTCTTCTTTGTCAGCAAATATGCATACTGCTGTTTTTACAGGAGTAACAGTATCAAGTAATGCTCTTAAAGATGTATATGCACAAATTTTATCATCTTGACCATAAGCTGCAACCATGCTTCTATCAAAGCCTAAAGACCTTGCTTTAAAGGCAGGTACAAGTTCAAGTTCAGAACTTACAAAATCCTTTTCTGTAATTCCATATTTGTCATTTAATATCTTTAAAATATTTAACTTAATTCTTTCAGTTACTTTTTCATCACCAATAGGGATACTACCAATCAATAAATTTAAGTCTTCTCCAGCAACTCCATCTTTTAATTTTTTCTCCATTTGCTCTTGAGCTAAATGAGGAAGTAAATCAGTAATTGTAAATATTGGATCTTCATCATCTTCACCAATATTGATAGTTATTTTTTCTCCATTTGCTTTAACAATAACGCCATGGATAGAAAGAGGAATAGTAGTCCATTGATATTTTTTTACTCCACCATAATAATGTGTTTTAAAATATGCAAATCCAGTGTCTTCATATAGTGGGTTTGGCTTTAAATCAAGCCTTGGAGAATCAATATGTGAACCTATAATATTTAGTCCTGCTTCAACAGGTTTACTTCCCAAAACGGCAGCATAAACAGATTTTGCTCTATTTACGTAGTAAACTTTATCTCCAGGAACTAAAATCATTTTATCTTTAATATTAACAAAGCCATTCTTGTCTAAAATTTCAGTAATGAAGCTAGTTGCTTCTCTTTCGGTTTTACTTCTATTTAAAAAATGAATATATTCGTCATTAAAACTAGTAATATCTTGCTTAATATCAACAGATAATGTATCCCAGCCACATTTTTTATTGTCAAATAAAAATTCTTTTAATTTTTCTGTTTCACTCATAAATAAACCACCTTTCAATATTAATATACAATATAATATAACCTTTTTGAAAATTTGTAAACAGATAAAGGAAAAAATTGCTCAAATTTATCAAAAAAATAGTTTCTATTTGAAATCAAAAAGTGAAAAATTTGTTGATTTATGTTGCTTTGTATGATAAAATTTCCTTGTAAAAGTATAAATAAAAACAAATATGTATGAATATAAATGTACAAGGTGATTTTGAAATGAAAATAAAAAAGTTTTTATCAATAATTTTATTAGTAGTTATACTTAGCTTTAATAGTTTTTGCTTTGCATATGAGGAGGATCCAGATGATTGGGATTATGTGTGGCTTGATGAGGCGATACAGGAGGTACAGCAGTCTCAGGAGATTTCAATTTTATCAAGATATGCAGTTGTTTATGATAGAAGTTCGGGTACGGTTTTATGGGGGAAAAATGAGAATACACCGGTTCCAATGGCGAGTACAACAAAAATAATGACAGCGGTTGTTATGCTAGAACAGTTGGGTATAGATAGATTAAATGAGGAAGTTGTGGCTTCAAAAGAATCTGCAAATACTATAGGCTCAAGGCTTGGGTTGCATACAGGTGATAAGATAACTTATAATGATTTGCTATATGGATTAATGCTTTGTTCTGGAAATGACGCTGCTGTTCAAATTGCTATAAGCATAGCAGGAAGTGTTCCAAATTTTGCAGAACTTATGAATCAAAAGGCTATAAGCTTAGGACTTACTAATACTCACTTTGTAACACCTCATGGGTTAGATAGAGATTCTCATTATACAACAGCATTGGAACTTGCAATAATTACAGATTGTGCATTAAAAAATCCAAAGATAGCTCAAGTGGTTTCTACTAAGGAATATACAGTAAATATAAATGGATACCAAAAAACATTGTCAAATACAAATGAATTACTGGGATACTTAAATGGCGTAAATGGCGTAAAAACAGGCTATACAAGCAAAGCTGGGAGATGTTTAGTAACATCAGTTTCTAGAGATGGATTTGATATAATAACAGTAGTTTTAGGGGCAGATACTAGAAAAATAAGAACACAAGATTCTATAAAATTGATAGAGTATACATATAAAAACTTTGAATTAGTAAATGTTGAACAATTAATATCAAATGAATATGAAAATTGGCGTGATATAAACGAAAAAAGGATAAGAGTATATAAAGGTAAAAAATTAAGACCAGAAATATATATTGAAAGTGGCAAATATACAATGTATCCAATGAGAAAAAGTGAAAATATTGATATTACAAGTACAGCTAATGTTAAATTTGAAGCACCAGTAGAGAAAAATACAGTAGTTGGAGAAATAACAGTAAGCAAGGGAACAGAGCTTATAGATACTATACAAATTAAAACAAAAGAAAAAATAGAAAGAAAAGGGGTAATGTACTACTTTTTTGAGATGATGCAGTTGTTAAAATTTGCAATATAAAATTCTATCAATTTCTAAAAAAAGTCTTTCTTTTTTTAAAAAATATATTATAATATAAATGTATTAAAATTAGAATAGGAGGAACTTGTATGAGTTGCATTTGTACTTGTGGAACAGACCACAAAGATGAAAAAATGGAAAAAATTTTATCTAAATATCAAAAAGATAAAAGCAATTTAATTCAAATATTGAACGAAGTTCAAGAAAGCTATGGATATATTCCTAAAAATGCTCAGTTTGCTATTTCGGAACATTTAGGGTTAACTATGGCGGAAGTATATAGTGTTATAACTTTTTATTCAAGATTTAGTCTAAAACCAAAGGGAAAATACAATGTATCAGTATGTTTAGGAACAGCTTGTTTTGTAAAAGGCTCAGAAAAAATATTAGATAGATTAAAAGAAAAATTAAAAATTGACGTTGGACAAACAACTCCTGATGGTAAATTTTCAATAGAAGCCACAAGATGTATTGGAGCATGTGGTTTAGCTCCAGTATTTACCGTAAATGATGAAGTTTATGGAAAAGCAACTCCAGAGTTATTAGACAAAGTAATAGATGAATATATGGCGAAGGAGGAATAAAAAATGAAATCATTAGAAGAAATACATAAAATTAGAGAATCAAAAAGAAAAGAATTAGATTTAAGAGTAAATTTAAAAGCAAATACTAGAGAAAAACACATATTGGTATGCCATGGAACAGGGTGTACTTCTTCAAAATCCCCAAAAATCATAGAAAATTTTAGAAAAATATTAACTGAAAAGAATATAGAAAATGTTAAAGTAGTACAAACAGGATGTTTTGGATTATGTGCAAAAGGACCAATAGTAATAATAAGACCAGAGGATGTTTTTTATGCACACGTTACACCAGACGATTGTGAAGAAATTATAAATACACATATCATAGATGGGAAAATTGTTGAAAGACTGTTATGCCAAGACATTGATGAAAAAACAGTAAAACAATTAGATGAATTAAACTTCTATAAAAAGCAAAAAAGAATTGCACTTAAAAACTGTGGAATAATAGATCCAGAAAATATAGATGAATATATAGCATTTGATGGCTATAAAGCTCTAGAAAAAGTACTATTTGAAATGACACCAGAGGAAGTAATAAAAGAGGTATCAGATTCAGGGCTTCGTGGTAGAGGAGGAGCAGGTTTCCCAACAGGTAAAAAGTGGGAATTTACAAGAATAGCAAAAGGAGACCAAAAATATGTTGTATGCAATGCAGATGAAGGAGATCCAGGTGCATTTATGGATAGAAGTATATTAGAAGGTGATCCACACAGTGTACTAGAAGCAATGATGATAGCAGGATATAGTGTAGGTGCAAATAAAGGATACATTTATGTAAGAGCAGAATATCCAATAGCAGTACATAGATTCCAAACAGCAATAGACCAAGCAAAGGAATATGGAATACTACGGTA
Source organism: uncultured Clostridium sp. (assembly GCA_900553365.1). Classification (GTDB taxonomy): domain Bacteria; phylum Bacillota; class Clostridia; order TANB77; family CAG-508; genus UMGS1781. The sequence continues at coordinate 14,707 of USDL01000011.1, read as the reverse complement.
AAAACATATTTGGAACAGATTTTGAGTTTGACCTAGAAGTAAGACTTCGGAGCAGGGGCCTTTGTATGTGGAGAAGAAACCGCATTACTAGAATCGATTGAAGGTAGAAGCGGTAGACCACGTTTAAAACCACCATTTCCAGCAAATGCAGGATTATTTATGAAGCCAACTCTTATAAACAATGTTGAAACTTATGCAAACATAACAAAAATAATTCTAAACGGAGCAAAATGGTATTCAAGTATTGGAACAGAAAAATCAAAAGGAACAAAAGTATTTGCACTAGGTGGAAATGTTGTAAATGTAGGCTTAGTAGAAGTTCCAATGGGAACAACTTTAAGAGAAATAGTATTTGATATAGGTGGAGGAATTCCAAATGGCAGAAAGTTTAAAGCAGCACAAACAGGAGGACCTTCAGGAGGATGTATACCAGAAAAAAATTTAGATACACCAATAGACTATGAATCTTTAGCACAAATAGGCTCAATGATGGGCTCTGGTGGACTTATAGTAATGGATGATTCAAAATGTATGGTAAACCTAGCAAAATTCTACTTAGGCTTTACAGTAGATGAAAGTTGCGGACAATGTACACCTTGTAGAGTAGGAACAAAAAGAATGCTTGAAATGTTAGAGAGAATAACAGAAGGAAAAGGCGAGGATGGAGATATAGAAAAGCTTGAAAAACTTGCAGAAACAATAAAGAAAACCTCAATATGTGGACTTGGCCAAACAGCACCAAACCCAGTATTAAGTACAATTCATTATTTTAGAGATGAATATGAAGCACATATAAATAAAAAAGACTGTTCGGCTTCAGAGTGTAAGGCACTAAAGAAAATGCAAATAAACCCAGAAAAGTGCAAAAGATGTGGATTATGTGCTAGAAATTGCCCAGTAGGAGCAATTACAGGAAACAGAGAAGAAGGCTATAAGATAGATCCAAATAAATGTATAAAGTGTGGACTATGTGCATCAAAGTGTAATTTTAAGGCTATATAGGAAAGGAGAAAACGAAAATGTCTGAAAAAGTTAAACTAACTATAAACGGCAAAGAACTTGAAACAGAAAAAGGAACAACAGTGCTTCAAGCAGCAAAACAAATAGGTATTGACATACCAACACTTTGCTTCCTTAAAGATATAAATCAAGCAGGAGAATGTAGGATTTGTATTGTAGAAATAGAAGGAAGAAGAGGATTTGTTCCATCTTGTAGAACAATAGTAGAAGAAGGAATGAAAGTAACTACAGATACTACAGAATTGCATGAAGCAAGAAAAACAATACTAGATTTAATCTTATCTGCACATAATAGAGATTGCTTAACATGTGTAAGAAATGGTAACTGCGAATTACAAACACTAGCAGACCAATTTGGAGTAACAGAAATTCAATATGAAGGACAAAAAGAAAAAGCTTTTATAGATGAATTTTCTCCATCAATTGTTAGAGATAATAGTAAATGTATAATGTGTAAAAGATGTGTTGCAACATGTAAGAATGTTCAAAAAGTTGGAGCAATAGATGTTGCAGGTCGTGGATTTCACGCAAGAATAGCAGCAGAAAATGATGAAAGCTTAAACAATGTAAACTGTACTTTCTGCGGGCAATGTATTGAGGCTTGCCCAGTAGGCGCTTTAAAAGAAAAAGATGAAACTAAAACAGTTTGGAGAAAAATCAGAGACAAAGAAACATTTACAGTTGTTCAAACAGCACCAGCAGTAAGAGCAGCACTTGGCGAAGAATTTGGTATGCCAATAGGAACCAACGTAACAGGCAAAATGGTAACAGCTTTAAAAAGATTAGGTTTTGATAAAGTATTTGATACGAACACCGGAGCAGATTTAACAATAGTTGAAGAAGCAAATGAGCTAATAGAAAGATTAAATGATAAAGAAGCTGTATTACCTATGATAACTTCATGTAGTCCAGGTTGGATAAGATATATAGAAATGAACCATCCAGAATTATTGGCTCACTTATCAAGTTGTAAATCACCACATGAAATGTTTGGAGCTATATTAAAAACATATTATGCACAAAAGCTAGGCGTAGAGCCAAACAAAATGCATGTAGTATCAGTAATGCCATGTATTGCAAAAAAATTTGAGAAGACTCGTGAAGAAATGAAAAATGATGGATTATATAACGTAGATAGTGTTATAACAACCCGCGAACTTGCAAGAATGATAAAGCAAGCACACATAGACCTAAAACTACTTGAAGATTCTGAATTTGATAGCCCAATAGGAGAAGCCACAGGAGCAGGGGCAATATTTGGTACAACAGGTGGAGTAATGGAAGCGGCATTAAGAACAGCTTATGAAACAGTTACAGGTCAAGACTTGAAAAAATTAGAATTTGAAGATGTAAGAGGTAAAGAGGGAATAAAAAAAGCAACAGTAAAAATGGGAGATAAAGATATTAAAGTTGCAGTAGCCTCAGGTTTAGCAAATGCTGAAAAAATCTTGCAGGAAATAAAATCGGGGGAAGCGGATTATCAATTTGTAGAAATAATGGCATGCCCAGGAGGATGCGTAATGGGTGGTGGTCAACCAATAGTTAGCTCAAAAAAGAGAAACGACATAGATGTTAGAAAAGCTAGGGCAGAATGTTTGTATACTATTGATGAAAAAAGTACAATTAGAAAATCACACGAAAACCCTGTAATTAAAAAAATATATGCAGAATTCTTAGAAAAACCAGGAAGCCATAAATCACATGAATTATTACACACTACTTATCAGCCAAGAGAAAGATATAAAAATTAGTAACTAAAAAGGAACAAAACTGTTCCTTTTTTAGTTATTAAAGTCCTAATGCTCACATAAAATTAGTATTATGATAATATTCAATAGAAAGAAAATAGTAATAACACTAATAATTTTATTATTAATACTAGCCAGCATATATATGTTAAATTTAAGAAAAGAAACTATGTCTATACAAACTAGTGCAAAATCTTCAAAATATGAAATTTTAGTAGATGTAGAAGAATCAAAACTATATTTATTTGAAGAAGGCAATTTAACTGAAACATATAAATGTTCAGGACGGAAAATGGTCAACACCATCTCCAATAGGTACTTGGAAAATTATATCAAAAGATACCTGGGGAGAAGGTTTTGGAGGAAGATGGATGGGGCTAAATGTTCCATGGGGGCAGTTTGGAATACATGGCACAGTTTACCAAAGCTCATTAGGATGGGCAAGCTCACATGGCTGTATAAGAATGAACAATGACGAAGTAGCAGAGTTATTTAAGATTATACCAATAGGTACTAAAGTAACAATAATAGATGGACCTTATGGCCCTTTTGGTAAAGGATTTAGATACTTAGAATCTGGCATGTATGGTTCAGATGTGTTTGAGATACAAAAAAAATTAAAAGAATTAGGATTCTTTAATGAAAATCCAAATGGAAAGTTTGGGCTTGCAACCGAGCAAGCAATAAAAAAATACTGCAAAGCCAACAATTTGTATACAAGGAAAACAATAGACCCTGAGCTTCAAAAAAAAATGGGATTTGAACTTTTTGAGTAAAAATTTGCAAAAAAATAAAAAATATGGTAAAATAATAAATAGAGAATTTATGTGTTGTTTGTTGAAAAAATAAAGGGGGATTTTATATGGCAAATAAACCAAGATGGGAAGCTAAATATGAAAAAATGCTAAACCAAGAGCCAGTTTCAGAAAAAATCGCAAAATTAAAGGAAGAGATAGAAAATACAAAAAGAAATGAAGTAGGTACTTTTAAAACAAAGGAAGAGTACCAAGACGCTTTAAGAGAAGCAAAATTTAAACTTCCAGAGCAAGAAGCACAATTACAAGATTACGAAAATTATGAAAAAAATAAGACAAAAATAGCAAATATATTAGCATATAGAAAAGACTTAGAAAAACAATTAGAAAATAATCCTGCTGCAATAGAAATGAAAAAAAATAGTAAAATTCTTGAGAAACAAAAAAAACGTGCAAATGAATTAATGACAAAAATGCAGAAATCAGGAATTGATAAAAGTGAGTACAATGACTTACAAGAAGATTTAGAAATTACACAAGCTGTAATAAGAAACCTTGATGAAAGAAATGAAAGTTTGAAAACAAGTTCAGATAATAAAGAAAAAGAAATATGTGAAAGAAAAATTGCAAAATGTAATTTAATTGCAGCAAACTTACTTAAAGGTAAAAATTTAGAAGATATTCAAATTAAAATAGAACCATCAAGCAAAACATTTACAGAAGCTAAAAACAATGAAAAAGCAGGATATCTAGTAAATGTTAGCGAATTTGCAAAAAAACATCCAAGACTTGCAAAAATTGGAGAATTCTTTAAAAATGGATTTAGTTCTATTAAAAATAGAGTAGCAAAAGTGTTTGCAGGAAAAGGTAAAGAAAAAACAGAACAAAGCATTTCTGATAAAGAGATGGAAGAAGTACGTGAAATAATTAGATCTGCAAGAGAAGCAAAAAAAGCAGAAATTAAGCAATCAAGAGAAGATCAATTACTATCATATATTGCAGAATATGGCAAAGAAGATGGTGAAAAAGCATTTAGAGATAGTTTAAGAGTAGAACTTGAAGATAAGAAAAAAGCAGCAGCAAATGAATATGCAGAAAAATATGGTGGAAGATATGAAAAACAAGATGGAGCAACACATAAAAAAGATGAAAGCGAGCAAAGCCGTTAGACTTTAAATATAAAAATAAATAGAGCCGTTTTTTAAATAGCTCTATTTATTTTGTTTTTAAGTTGACAAAACAATGGATTCATTATATAATTATAATGGTTTATTAAACGAGAAAGGAGTTAGTGAAACTTTAGAATGATTTCACTGTTAGTTTTAGTAATTTTAATTTTTATAAATGCCTTTTTTGCATCGGCAGAAATAGCATTTATATCGTTAAATGATGCAAAAATTGAAAAACAAGCAAAAGAAGGAAATAAAAAAGCAAAGAAAATAAAAAAAATGCTTAAGGAGCCAAGTAAATTTTTGGCTACAATACAAATAGGAATAACATTAGCAGGATTTTTATCAAGTGCATTTGCAGCAGATGCTTTTGCAAGTGAGTTAGCACCTAAACTAAATGAATTAATAGATTTAGGAATATCAACATGGAATACAATTTCAATAATAATAATAACAATAATACTTTCATATTTCTCATTAGTATTTGGAGAATTAGTACCAAAAAGAATTGCAATGAGAAATCCAGAAAAAATTGCATTTGGAACAATAGGAGTAATTAGATTTATACATTTTATAACATCTCCAGTTGTAAATTTCTTGAATTTTTCAACAAACTTAATTTGTAAATTATTTGGAATAGGACCACAAGACGAAAGCACAGTTACTGAAGAAGAAATTAGAATGATGGTAGATGTTGGTGAAGAAAAAGGTTCAATTGAAGAAGAAGAAAAAGAACTTATAAACAATGTATTTGAATTCAACGACAAAACCGTATCAGAAGTTATGATACACAGAACTGAAGTTTATGCAATAGAAATTGGTTCAAACATTGAAGATATTTTAAGTGAACTTAAAGAATACAAATATAGTAGAATTCCAGTATATGATGAAAATATAGATAATATAGTTGGAGTGCTATTTATAAAAGACTTATTAGCTTATGTATATACGAAAAAGGAAGCAAAAATTAAGAAATTGATGAGACCAGCATACTTTGTATCAGAAAGTAAGCCTATAAATGAGTTTTTTAAGGAAATGCAAAGAGATAAGCAACAGTTAGCAATAGTTTTAGATGAATATGGAGGAACAGCAGGTATTATAACAATGGAAGACATTATTGAAGAGCTAGTTGGTAACATTTTTGATGAATATGATGACGTTGAAAAAGATTATGAAAAAATTGATGAAAATACCTTTATGATAGATGGTAGTGTAAGTATATATGAATTAAGAAAAATCCTTAATGTAGACATACCAGAAGGCGATTATGATACATTATCAGGTTATTTAATTGAACTACTTGGAAGAATTCCTAAAGATGATGAAAAGCCAGTAATTGAGACAGAAAAGGTAACATACAAGATAGAAGAATATGAAGAAAAAAGAATAATATGGGTAAAAGCATGTAAAAATCAGACAGTAAAAGAAAAAGAACAAGATAACAAAGAAGATGAAGATTAGAAAATTAAGCAGGTTGGATACCTGCTTAAAAAATGTAAATAAAAGGGGAAATTAAAATGTATGAGAAATTTGGAATATCAAAAGATTTAGAAGATTTAGCAAATGCCGTAGAAGAAGAAATTAAACCAATATTTAATAAAATAGATAAAATCAAAGAAGAAAATAGCTTAAAGGTACTAATGGCATTTCAAAAAAACAACTTGTCAGATATGCACTTTGGAGGAACAACAGGTTATGGATATGGAGACATTGGAAGAGATACTATTGAAAAAATATTTGCAGAAGTATTAGGTGCAGAAGATAGTTTGGTTAGAAATCAATTCATCTCAGGAACACATGCACTTACTGTAGCACTATTTTCAATGCTAAGACCAGGAGATACAATGCTTAGTATAAATGGCAAGCCTTATGATACCTTAGATGAAGTAATAGGAATAGTAGAAAATAAAAGCTCACTTAAAAGCTATGGCGTAAAATACGAGCAAATAGACCTAATTGGAGACGATTTTGATACAGAAAAGATTATAGAAAGAGTAAAACAAGGAAATGTTAAACTAATATGTATGCAACGTTCAAGAGGATATGCATTGAGAAAAAGTTTATCTCTTGAAAGCATAAAAAATATAATCCAGGAAATTAGAAAAGTAAATAAAGAAGCAATAATAATGGTAGATAACTGTTATGGAGAATTTGTAGATACACAAGAACCAACAAGCTTAGGAGCTGACTTAATGGTAGGTTCTTTAATCAAAAATCTAGGCGGTGGGATAGCTCCAAATGGTGCTTATATTGCAGGCAAAAAGGAATTAGTTGAACTTGCAGCAGAAAGATTAACAGTTCCAGGTCAAGGAAAAGAAGTTGGACCATCACTAGGAGTAAATAGGCAATTAATACAAGGTTTGTTCTTTGCACCACAAACAGTTTCAAATGCAGTAAAAACAGCAGTTTTTGCAAGTAAAATGTTAGAAAAACTAGGCTTCGAAGTTTCACCAAAGTATGATGAAAAAAGAACAGACATAGTTCAGTTAATCAATTTTAAAGATGAGAAGAAATTAATAAAATTTTGCCAAGGTATTCAAATGGGCTCACCAGTGGATTCAAATTCAGTACCAGAACCATGGGACATGCCAGGATACACAGATAAGGTAATAATGGCAGCAGGAACATTTATTCAAGGCTCATCAATAGAGTTATCTTGTGATGCACCTATAAGACCACCATATACAGCCTTTTTACAAGGAGGATTAACTTATGAATATGGAAAAATTGGAGTATTAAAAGCAATTTCTGAAATTGAAAATTAAAAGAAATAAATAAAAAAATTAAAAGGAAGATATTATGAAAATTATAGTAATTGGTCGGTGGACCAGCCGGAATGATAGCGGCAGTAACGGCTTCAGAAAATGGAAACGAAGTAACTATATTAGAGAAGATGGAAAATATTGGGAAAAAATTACTGATTACAGGAAAAGGAAGATGTAATATAACCAACTCAGCTGATATGGAAGAATTCATGAAAAATATTCCAGAAAATTCTAAGTTTCTATATAGTAGCTTTAACAAATACACAAATCAAGATATAGTAAGCTTTTTGAAAAAACAGGGAGTAGAAACAAAAGTTGAAAGAGGTGGGCGTATTTTCCCTGTATCAGATAAAGCACAAGATGTATTAGAAGCTTTTAAACGTAGACTAAAGGAATTAAAAGTTCAAATTAGAACAAACTTTGAAGTCGCAAAAATCCTTACGGAAGATGGGAATGTAACAGGAATAGAGGGAAAAAATGGAGAGAAAATTTTAGCTGATAAAGTAATATTGGCAACTGGTGGAAAGAGTTATCCAGTTACAGGCTCAACAGGAAATGGATATAGAATGGCTAAAATGTTAGGACATACAGTAACTGAATTAAAACCATCACTTGTACCATTAACAACAAGTGGAAATTCAAGAATATTGTGCCAACAAATGCAAGGTTTATCCCTAAAAAATGTTGCAATTAAAATAAAAAATGAAAACAAAATAATATATGAAGACTTTGGAGAAATGTTATTTACTCATTATGGAGTATCAGGTCCAGTAATATTAAGTGCTTCAGCAATACTAATTAGATACAAAAACATAGATGAATTACTAAAAGAAAATAAAATAAAACTTTATATAGACTTAAAACCAGCACTAGATGAAGAAAAGCTAGATATTAGAATTTTAAGAGACTTTGAAGAATTAAAAAATAAACAATTCAAAAATAGCTTAGATAAACTATTACCACGAAAAATGATTGAACCAATAATAACATTAATAGGAATTAGTCCAGAAAAAAGAATAAACGAAATAACAAAAGAAGAAAGAAGAAAAATAGTAAAAGTTCTTAAAAACTTTGAGCTTACAATAAGTGGCTTTAGAAGTATAGAAGAGGCAATAGTAACAAAAGGTGGAATTAGTATAAAGGAAATAAATCCAAAAACAATGGAATCTAAAATAGTAAATGGATTATATTTTGCAGGAGAAATAATAGATTTAGATGCATTTACGGGCGGATTTAATCTTCAAATTGCATGGTCAACAGGATATAGTGCAGGAACCAATTAACACCTAAATATAAGGAGAAGAACAAGTATGCTATCATTTAAAACAATAAAAGAAAATGTATCAGCAGAAATAGTAGAAAAAAAATCAAAATTTATTGCAAACATTTTTTATGTTGAAAACACAGATGAAGCAGAGAAATATATTAAACAAATAAAAAAGAAATATAATGATGCAAGACATAATTGCTTTGCTTATGCAATAGAAACTGGAGAACGGTGGAATTATTGTAAAATACAACGATGATGGAGAACCACAACGGTACAGCAGGAGCTCCAATTTTAAAGCTAATCCTAGAAAAAGGCCTATCAAATATTTTAGTAGTTGTTACTAGGTATTTTGGAGGCGTACTTTTAGGAACTGGAGGGCTAGTTCGAGCATACTCAGGTGCAACAGAAAAAGCTTTAGAAAAAGCTACAATAGTAGAGAAGTCAAAAGGATATGAAGCAAAAATAGTAATCGATTATAATTATTTAGAACCACTAAAATATTACTTAAAAAAAATGGAAATAAACATAATAAAAATAGATTATTTAGAACAGATAGAGATAATTATTGAAGTATTAGAGGAAAAATCTAATCTATTGACAAATAATTATAATAATTGCAATTTTAATATTTCAAAATATGATTTAATAAAAGAAAAATACGTTGAAATATAAAGCAAAACCAAGATAATTGGAAAAATTTTCTAAAAAAGGGTTGCATTATTGATAAAAACGTATTATAATGCAAATTGTAAATATTTTACAATTATTTTTTAGGAGGTATCAAATTGAACGAGAAGATTACTATTTTAATTGCAGATGATAATGCTGATTTTGCAACAACACTAGTTGAACATTTAAGTAAAGAAACTGATATGGAGGTTTTAGGAGTAGCTAGAGATGGAAAGGAAGCTTGCGAAAAAGTAATAAATATGCAACCAGACGTGCTACTATTAGATGTTATAATGCCATATCTAGATGGACTAGGAGTTTTGGAAAAATTAAATGCAACAAAAATAGAAAAAATGCCTACCTGCATAATGCTATCAGCAGTTGGTCAGACAAAAATTACTCAAAAAGCAATAAGCTTAGGAGCAGAATATTATGTAGTAAAGCCATTCGATATTGATGTACTAATAAATAGAATAAGAGATATTAAAAATTACAAACCAACACCAACATCAACAGCAGATAATTGTTATGCTGTAAAGGAAACAAAAACAAAATACATAGAAATAAATGAAATAGATAAGAAAAATCAAGAAAATTTAGAAGCATTAGTTACAAACCTAATTCACGAAATAGGTGTACCAGCCCACATAAAAGGTTATCAGTACTTAAGGGAAGCTATCATGATGGTTGTTCAAGACATAGATGTAATAAACCAAATAACAAAACAACTATATCCAGAAATAGCAGAAAGGTATCGCACAACTCCATCAAGAGTAGAACGTGCAATTCGCCACGCTATTGAAGTAGCATGGGCAAGAGGCAAAAATGATGCTGTAGAATCAATTTTCGGTTACACAATATCAGCAAGCAAAGGCAAACCAACAAACAGCGAATTTATAGCAATGATTGCTGATAAATTAAGACTAGAAATAAAAACAGCATAAAGTCAACCTATTTACATAATGTAGAAAATATGGTAAAATATAATTATTCTACTAAAATAGTAGAAAATTTATAAGCAGAGGAGTCTTCAGGTATGACGAACAAGGAGTATCGGTTGGCCAGTATGAAACACACACTGCTTGCAAAGAGAAGAGCAGGGCAAAAGGAAGTCATTTGGAAATTGAATGACGAACAGTTAAACTATATTTCGTCAATCGCCAAGGACATTTTTCCGTATTTGTATGAAATCAATACAAGAACCTTTTGCAGTACGGACAAAATCGCAAGCTCTCTCATCAAGGAAATTCATTTTGCGAGAAGAAATGGCAAGAAAAAGCTTTACAAAAAGCTAAAAAGAAATGAGCTTAAGGAACTTGAACGGTACGGCGTGGAGTATCGTTGCTTGAAGTATAGAATTATCCTCTAAAAAAATAGGCAGCCTTAATGGCTGCTTATTTCAATATAATCTTATAATACAATTTAACTTATTAGAATCTTTTGTTTTTATTGTAATAGTATTGCAATTATTTTCTACTGTATAGTAAAATTGCAATATATCACCAAGTCTAGCTTCATTCTTATACATAATTTCAACATTTTTAAAATCTATATTATCAGGTAATATCTCATACGCAAAATCTAAATAATTAAGATTATTAACATGATGATTTGAATCAATATCTCTTTTCAAAACAGTATATTCATCTGCTAATTTGTCATTTTCAGGCTCCTTAAATTTCTCCACCATTTTAACATTAAATACATTTTTATCTACATCTTTACAGTAATTTTCTGTAAAATTTTCAGTAATTCTAAATACAGATTTTTTATTAAAATCAAATAGAATCCATTTAGATGTTGCAATAGCAACCACTTCACCAGAACTATTACAAACCTGATAATCTCTATAAAAATAAATATGAGTGTGATGTGTACACCAAGTTGAAATACTTAAAACTTCATTCCATTTAGGCCTTTGAAAAACCTCTAATTTCCAATTTAGTATAATCCAAAATAAACCAGTTTCCTTAGCATCATTTAACCCATAACCAAATTGGCCTGAATGAATAGCTCCAATTTCTTGAAACATTCTTAAAAATCCTTTATTTGTCAAACAACTATTTTCGCCAACATCAGGCAAAGTAACAGTAAAGTTTTGTGAATAAACATCCATATTTAAGCCTTCTTTCTAAAAAAATATAATATCAAAAAAATAGTAAAAAGTCAATTTTAAAACCAAGAAGTTGACATTTTCATTTAATGAATATAAAATATATTAGAAATGAGGAAAAATTATGAGCGAAATATTAGATAAAGTAAATTTACCAGAAGATGTAAAAGAATTAAATTTAGAAGAAAAAAACAAGTTGTGCGATGAAATTCGTAAATTGATAATTGATGTAACATCAAAAAATGGAGGCCATGTAGCTTCAAATCTAGGAGTGGTGGAACTTACAGTTGCTTTACATTCAGTTTTTAATACTCCAGAAGATAAAATAATATGGGATGTTGGACATCAATGTTACGTACACAAAATATTAACTGGCAGAAAAGATAAATTTAGTAATATAAGACAATTTGGAGGCATATCAGGTTTCCCAAAAATTTGCGAATCTGAATATGATAGCTTTAACACTGGGCATAGTAGCACATCAATTTCTATTGCAACAGGAATGGCTCGTGCAAGAGATATATTAAACGAAAAATATGAAGTAATTGCAGTAATTGGAGATGGATCACTAACAGGAGGAATGGCTTTAGAAGCTTTAAATGATGCAGGCAGTAGCAAAGCTAATGTAAAAGTTATTTTAAACGATAACGAAATGAGTATATCAAAAAATGTTGGAGGAATACCATTATATTTAAGCAAGATAAGAACAAAAACAGGCTACACTAGGTCAAATAGAAAAATAAAAGAAATAACTAATAAAATACCATTTATAGGTAAGCCTATTGTAAGCTTTGCACATTATACCAAACAGATAATTAAAAGAGCAATAATACATAATATGTACTTTGAAGACATTGGTTTTACTTATCTTGGACCAGTTGATGGGCATAATATACATAAATTAGAAGACATTTTGGAAAGAAGCAAAAAAATTGAAGGACCAGTACTAATTCATGTTGTAACCAAAAAAGGAAAGGGCTATGAACTTGCAGAAAAGAACCCAGACAAATTCCATGGAATTTCAGCCTATAATAAAGAAACTGGAGAAACCAAAAAGAAAAAAGACTATTCAAAGGTTTTTGGAGATAAATTAATAGAACTTGCCCAAAAAGATAAAACAATAGTAGCAGTTACAGCAGCAATGAGAGATGGAACTGGATTAAAAAAGTTTGCTACTCAATTCCCAGATAGGTTCTTTGATGTGGGAATAGCTGAACAGCATGCTTTAGGACTAATTGCAGGAATGGCAAAAGCAGGACTAAAACCAGTAATGCCAATATATTCTTCATTTCTACAAAGAGGTTATGATCAAATAATACACGACATAGCACTATCTAGTATACCAGTAACAGTATGCATAGATAGAGCAGGAATTGTAGGAAATGATGGGGAAACACATCAGGGAATATTTGATTTATCGTTCTTATCTTCAATACCAAACATAGTTATAATGGCACCAAAGAACTTTGAAGAACTAGAAAAAATGTTAGAATTTGGAGTTAATCTAAATAAACCAGTATTTATAAGGTATCCAAGAGGTGGAGAAAATTTAAAATTTTCAAAAACCGAAAAAATAAAATTAGGAAAAGCAGAAGTTATACAAACAGGAACAGATTTAAGCATAATAGCAATAGGAAAAATGGTAGAAAGGGCAAAAGAAATTGCAAATCAATTAGCAGAAAAGAAAATAGAAATAATAAATGCAAGATTTTTAAAACCATTAGATGAAGAAACAATTTTAAAATCAATAGAAAAAACAAAAAATGTTATAACATTAGAAGATAATTTGCTAAAAGGTGGGCTTGGTTCAGCTGTAATAGAACTAATTAACAGAAAAGCAAAGGAAAACATCAAAATAAAAACTTTTGGCTATGATGATATTTTTGTTGAACATGGAAGTTTAGATGAATTAGAAAATAAATATAATCTAAGCACAGAAAAAATCTTAGAAAATCTAAAAACCAGCAAAATAATTTGCCATAGACTAAAGAATTCTGTAAAAGAAAACAATAGAAAATGGCATAAGAAAATATAGAAATATTTCATATCAATATGTTTAATACATAAATCAAAAGCAAATGTAAAGGGTAAAATAAATATAAAAGATATTTTGTATTTGGCCCTTTCTTTTTGTTATACATAAGAATAAATATAATAGAAAATAAAGTACAAATTAGGAAAGGCAAATAATAACTAAAAGCCATTTTTACAACTTCAATTCCAAATTTGTTGTACTGAAATATTTTATATGAGTAATTTATAATGGTTGATATAATAAAACCTGATGCAAGTAAAAGCTTGTTTTTGCTGAAAACATAAAATAAAAATGTTATAAAAACCCCATAAAATCCATAATCAAATTTTGCATATTGAGCAATAATCCCTAAAACTATAACAGCAAGTATTCCTAATAACTTATGACATTTATCATAAACAATTATAGATAAAAGCCCAAATAACAATGTGAAAATAACATTAATAGCAAATTCATCACTAAGAATAGAATGAAAAAGCATAAATGGAATTTGAGATATAACTGCAAAAGTAAGTAATCTAATTATATATTTTTTTATGTTTCTAGTATGCAAGTATCCTTCAGAAATTTGAAATGCAAAAATAGGAAAAGACAATCTACCAATATAATTAAAAAATGAAGATTCCCCATTAAAAACAACATAACCTATATGATCAATAAACATTGTAATACATGCAATTAATTTTAGAACGAATGAATTCATAAAATCCTCCAAAGACCATCAAATATATAAATTTTATAGCATAAAATAGTAAAAAAGTCAATGAAACAAAAAAATTAAAAAAATCTCTTTACTTTTACGGAAATGTGAGATATAATATATCCGTAATTTTATAAAGATGAAAGGAAGGAATAATTTATGAGCAAAAAGTATGTTTACCTTTTTAAAGAAGGAAATGCAAATATGCGTGAATTATTAGGTGGAAAAGGTGCTAACCTAGCAGAAATGACAAATTTAGGTTTACCAATACCACAAGGATTTACAGTTACAACAGAAGCATGTACAGAGTATTACAATGATGGAAAGAAAATTAATGAAGAAATTCAAAATCAAATCTTTGCAGCATTAAAAACATTAGAAGAAATCCAAGGAAAGAAATTTGGAGATAATAATGATCCATTATTAGTATCAGTAAGAAGTGGTGCTAGAGCATCAATGCCTG
>USDL01000010.1 GCA_900553365.1 uncultured Clostridium sp. | reverse complement strand
TTGCTTCTGTTTCTTGAGTTGAATTACTTGCGTCTAGTGCCATATATTTGAATGTACTATATTTTCCTCCTGTTGTACTTGTTCCATCTGGTGTTACGTTTGCTGCATATCTATATACTCTTGCTTCTATATCTCCACTATGTGTTTCCAATGCATACGTAAACGATGCTGTTCTTGTTAATGCTCCATATCCTAAATCTTCCATTTTAAAGCTTCTGCCCCCACTTGTGGTAAATTTGGTTTTATCTGCATATTTACCTTGTCCATATACTGCCCCTATTTTATTTAGTTCATTTACAAAATTTTCATAGCCTGTTTGGCCTTGCAAAAACAAATATGTATAGCCACTATATGTACGTCCTCCACTTGTCGGCTGGACTATATTTTTTGTGGTTATTTTTATTTGGTTTCCTTCCTCACCTAATACTATCCATTCTATTCCACTATTATTTACAACTGAATATGTTGCGTCTGAATCTGTTGAGTCTGTTCTTCCTCTTGTTGTTTTTAATGAAGTATAGCTTGGCATTGTAGTAAGTGTATTTCCATCTGTGCCAATGTATTCGTGATAGTCTATAGGGGCTCCTATTCTTAGTGTTTCTTCACATTCTGTACATTTTCCATCCACATAGTTATGCCCTAAAGCTGGTATTTCTACAATTCTTGTTGCTGAGCATTTACTACATCTTTGTTGTTTTTGACCTTTTCCTGTATAAGTTGGCTGCTTTATAATTTTTTCGTCAACCCAATTATGGTTACATTGATTTTCTCTTGTATTATCAAGTTCTCCTAGTAAATAGTTCGTTTCATCATCATCTTTTTTTATTCTATTATTTGTTTGCCCAACTGCTGTTTCTGTTTTGTTAAACATTTTACTATCTATTATAATTTTTGTTGATACTCCTAATAAAATTAACATTATAACAATAGTTATAATTAGTATTATTAGTGTTATACCTTCATTTTTTCTCATTCTCCCACCCTCTTTTGATTTTTTAGCTTATTTCTTAAGTTTTATAATTTAATTTTATTCTATATTTATTTTTTTGTCAATTACTTTTTATTAATAAAATAATCCACACTCTCAATAAATTCATTTTTATGATATTTTTTAATAATTTCATCTTCTATTTGAACCTTTAATGGCCAATTCTTTTTGGGTGTTTTATCCCAAGGAGTATCTTTCCTGTGTGTTACATCTACTAGTTCATTTGCTGTTAATAATCCATATTTTTTTAAAGTTTCCTCAATGCTTTGTATCTTTTCAAGTCCATCTTCGGCAAATAATATTCTACTTTTGGCCGGCATTTCTAGCACACCATTATTGTCAATATTTTTTCTTTCCTTTTCAATCGGTTTATAACCATATTTTTTATAATTGCTATATACTGTATCAACTACAGGTCCATATTTGTATGCAAATATTTTATCCGTAAATAGGCCTTTTCTAGTATTACATAAATAATCTGCATAGCATAAATATACTAGCTTTTGTAATTTTAATTGAGTACATGAAAATTTAGATAAAATATATTTTGCTACATCTATTCCTTGCAATTTTCTATCTTTTTGAATTAATTCTATAAAATTATCTACATTAGGTAGTACCTCTATTCCTTTAAAAAAGTGATCTGCATTACATACCGCTTCCCAAGTATTATCTTCTGCTTGTATCAAGTGTGTAGACATTGAAACATCTTTACCACATATTTGAATAATTTTTTTGGAATCATCTTCTAGCTTTTTTTGAATTTCGTCTGTATTCATTATATAATCTAATGCAATTCTTGTTCCTAGCGAATATGAGCTACTCATAATTATACAATGCGTTATCATCATTTACTACCTCCTTTATTTTTTCTTTCCCATTTAACATAGTCTTGTTTATATTTTTCATGTGATATTATATTAGACATTTCATCACATTTATTCCATATTTGCAGTTCCCATGGAAAGCTAAAATTGTTTTCTCTAAAATATATATGTATTGCCTTATATTCCTCTTTTGATGAGTCAATACATTTTAGATTTTTAAATTTTTCATTTAAAAGCAATAATACCTGCTCTTTACTTAACTCTTCCATGCATATTATTCTAATACCAAACAAATCATTAAAACATTTATTTATTGGTATTTCACCATTATTATGATTTGCAATATAGTTTTCCTTTTTATATTCAATGGAATTTCTTGTTTTTGTTCTAACATTTACTTTTGCTTTTGTTGTATTAAAGTGCATGAAGTCTATTATTAATTTTGTGTTTTTTTCATTTATAAATTCTCTATAGTTAAATATTGCATTTAATATATT
Source organism: uncultured Clostridium sp. (assembly GCA_900553365.1). Taxonomy (GTDB): domain Bacteria; phylum Bacillota; class Clostridia; order TANB77; family CAG-508; genus UMGS1781. The sequence goes on along the minus strand of USDL01000010.1, from coordinate 45,972 downwards.
ATCATCTATTAAATCATTTATTGTTTTCTTTCTTAAGTTAATTTCATAATAATAGTTACTTTCTTTCCATTGTTTATTAAATTCAAAATATTCCTGCTCTATGAATTTTATTAATCTTTCCAATTCTTCTAACATATATCTTAGCTTCCTTATACATTGTATCATATTTTTTTAATTTTGTACAAATTTTTATCGCTGTATATATTGTAAAACATTTGTTTTATTTTGTCAATTTTTTTTGAATTTGCACATTTTTTAAGCTAGGATTTCTCCTAGCTTTTAATTTCTATTCTGCAAATATTGCAGCAAATTCTTCTCCATCTACTTTTTCTTTTTCTAATAATAAGTTTGCTACTGTGTGAAGTTTATCGCTGTGCATTGTTAGTATTTCTTTTGCTCTATTATATCCATTGTCTATTATTCTCTTAACTTCTTCATCTATTTTTGCTGAGGTTTCTTCGCTGTAGTTTCTTGTTTGTGTCCAATCTCTTCCTAGGAATACTTCTTCTTGACCTGAACCAAATGTAATTGTTCCTAAGCTATCACTCATACCATATTTTGTTACCATATCTCTTGCGATTTTTGAAGCTCTTTCTATATCATTGCTTGCTCCTGTTGATATGTCATCTAGTACTAGGCTTTCTGCAACTCTTCCGCCAAGTAGGCCTACTATAGATTCTTCCATTTCAATTTTTGACATGAAGTTTTTATCTTCATCTGGTCTATACATTGTATATCCACCAGCCATACCTCGTGGTACTATTGATATTTGGTGTATTGTATCTTGTGTTGGTAAATAGTGGCTTACAACCGCATGGCCTGCTTCATGGAAGGCTACTAGTTTATTTTCTTTGTCACTTCTTATTCTGCTTCTCTTTTCTGGTCCCATCGTTACTTTTATCATTGCGTCTTCAACTTCTTGCATATTTATTTCTTGCTTGTTTCTTCTTGCAGCTAGTAGTGATGCTTCATTTAATACGTTTTCTAGGTCTGCTCCTGAAAATCCTGCTGTATTTTTTGCTATTACTTTTAAGTCTACATCATCGCCTAGTTTTTTCTTTCTGCTATGAACTTCAAGTATTTCTTCTCTTGCCTTAACATCTGGTTGTGAAATTACTATCTGTCTATCAAATCTTCCTGGTCTTAATAATGCTTTATCTAGTACGTCTGGTCTATTTGTTGCAGCTAAAACTATTACTCCTTCATTTGGTGCAAATCCATCCATTTCAACTAGTAATTGGTTTAGAGTTTGCTCTCTTTCATCATGGCCTCCACCTAAGCCAGCTCCTCTTTGACGGCCTACTGCGTCTATCTCGTCTATGAAAACTATACATGGAGCATTTTTCTTTGCCTCATTAAATAAATCTCTTACTCTTGATGCACCAACACCAACGAACATTTCAACAAAGTCTGAACCACTTATTATAAAGAATGGAACTCCTGCTTCTCCTGCAACTGCTTTTGCTAAAAGTGTTTTACCTGTTCCTGGATGTCCTACTAGTAGAACACCTTTTGGAATTCTTGCTCCCATATCTGTAAATTTCTTTGGTGATTTTAGAAATTCTACAATTTCTTGTAATTCTTCTTTTTCTTCATCAACACCTGCAACATCTTTAAAGGTGACTTTTCCTTTTTCTGTTGTTCCTACTACTCTTGCTCTGCTTTTACCAAATGCAATAGTTTTATTTCCTCCACCTTGTGCTGTGTTTGTTAATAAAAGCCAAAAGATTACGCATACAATTAGTATTGCAAAAGGTGATAATAGTCCTAATATTGTTACTATTATAGATTGTGATTTTTCTTCAAAAGTAAATCTTTGGCTTGCTAAATCATCACTTATTTCTGCCATGAAGGCATCTATACTTGGTATATTTACCTCTTTTTCAATTTTATCATTTTTAACTTTTACATAAGCTTTGTTTCCGTCTGCTTCAAGTTTTATACTTTCAACTTTTTGGTTATTTATTGCTCCAATTAATTCATCATAAGACATTTTTGTTTGTGCATTTTCTAGTATCGCTGAAAGCAATATTATGCATACCGCTATAATTATTAGCCACATAACTATTGTTTTTATGCTATTTTTCATAAATTTTTTACCTTCCTTTTCTCTTGTTTATTTTATTAATATATCATAACGTTTAATTATTTTCAATACTTTATTGGACTTTATTTTAGGTTTTTATGAAATAAACTTTTCCCTTTTTTACGTATATTTTTATCTCTTTTATTGGTGTTAAATACTTGTTTCCTATATTGTTACTGCATAATTTTACTATATCATCTAAGTTTACCTTTTCTATTCCATTGGTTGTATGTATTGCCTCATTTATAGTATATAGTATTAGTCTTCTTTTTATTACTAATTCTAAATTATTAAATCTTTTTAAATCTAAAGTTATTATACCGTTTTCTATATTTGAAATATTTGCATATTCTTGTTTTGTTATTTTCATTAAATAGTCATTTTCCTCTGTTGCAACTGTTGATAGTCTATTTATTGTTTTTATAATATTTTGATTAAATTCTTTTTTTATGTATGGAATTACTACATTTCTAACTTTATTTCTAGTGTATATATTTTCTTTGTTTGTTTCATCAATTTTGGGCTCTAAATTATTTTCTTCGCAGTATTTTTCAATGCTTTCTCTATCTGTATTTATTAGTGGTCTTATATACTTTTGGTCACGTATTGCTTCTATTCCTTTTAAGCCTGAAATTCCGCTTCCTCTTAAAATGTTTAGTATTACAGTTTCTGCTCTATCATTTGAATTATGTGCTGTTGCAATTTTGTTTGAATTTGTTTTTTCTAAAACTTCATCAAAAAAACTATATCTAACCTGTCTTCCAACTTCTTCTGTTCCTTTTTTCTGTTTTTTTGCTAGGCTTAGTATATCCTCTTTTTTTACAAAACATTCCACACCTATTTTTTTGCAGAAATCTTGCACATATTTTGTTTCCATATCTGCAACTTCCCTTATGCTATGATTAATATGTGCTACATATATTGTAATTTTTAATGTGTTTGTTAAATTATTTAACAAATGTAATAGGCATATTGAGTCTGGTCCCCCTGATACGCCTATTACAATTTTATCTCCTTCATTTATTAAGTTATTATCTTTAATAGTTTTTAAAACTTCCTCTTTTAGCATTTATTCTCCTATTCTCTATATTTATCTAAATTTGCAAATTTTGTATAACTTCCCATCCATAGTAGTTCTACTGTTCCTGTTGAACCAGCTCTGTGTTTTGCAAGGATTACTTCTGCAATATTTTTCTTTTCTGAATCTGGGTTGTAATAATCATCTCTATATAGAAACATTACTATATCAGCATCTTGCTCTATTGCTCCAGATTCACGCAAGTCTGAAAGCATTGGTCTATGGTCTTGTCTTGCTTCTGCTGCTCTTGATAGCTGTGATAGTGCAATTACTGGTACGTCTAATTCTTTTGCTAAAATTTTAAGAGATCTACTTATTTCTGAAATTTCTTGCTCACGGCTTGCATTTCTCTTTCCACTGCCTTGAATTAACTGCAAATAGTCTATTACAATTAGGCCAATGTCTTTTTCTAATTTTAATTTTCTACATTTGGCTCTTATTTCTGCGATTGATATTCCTGGTGTATCATCTATGTAAATTGGAGCTTCTGAAAGTGGTCCTAATGCTGTTGCAAGTTTTACCCAGTCTTCTTCATCTATTTTTCCTGTTCTAACTTTATTACTATCTACCATTGCTTCGCTACAAAGCATTCTGTTTACAAGTTGAGATTTTGACATTTCCAAGTTAAAAATAACTACTGGTTTTTTCGCATTTACTGCTGCATAGGTAGCAATATTTAATGCAAATGCAGATTTTCCCATGGCTGGTCTTGCAGCAACTAAAATTAAATCTGAATTGTGAAGTCCTGCTGTTTTATAGTCTAAATCTGTAAATCCTGTTGGTACTCCTGTTATTGGTTCTTTTTGATTATATAATTTTTCTAGTTCTGCAAATGTTTCAACTAATACATCTTTAATTGGAGTATAACCTTTTTGATTTTTGCCTTGCATTATGCCAAAAATTTTCTTTTCAGCCTGGTCTATTACGTTGTCTATTTCTTCATTTTGAGCATATCCTAGACCTTCTATTTCTCCTGCAGTTTTAATAAGCTGTCTTAAAATAGATTTTTCCTCTACTATTTTTATGTATTTTTCAGCATTTGAAACAAGGGGTACTTTATCCGGCAATGTTGCTAAATATTCAATACCTCCAACTGCCTCAAATTTTTGCATTGAGGTTAATTCGGCTTTTACTGTAATAATGTCTATTGGTTCGCCCCTATTATATAGATTTACCATTGCTTCATATATATATTTATGGTCACCTCTATAGAAATCTTCTGGTTTTAGTATTTCTATACTATCTACTACTGCATCTTGGTCTGTTAGCATACTTCCCAAAATAGCTTGTTCTGCTTCTATATCTTGTGGTGGAATTTTTTCTGCCTCCATTGCCTTCACTCCTTGGTTATATTTTTTATTTTTTTACTCTCCTGTTACATTTACTGTTAATTTTGCGTTTATTCCATCTCCAAATTTTAATTCAGCTGTATATCTACCTAAATTCTTAATTGTTTCCTTTAATACTATTTTCTTTTTATCTATTTCAAAATTGTGTTGTTTTTTTAATTCTTCGGCAATTTCTTTTGATGTAATTCCTCCAAAAATTTTGCTGTTTTCTCCTACTTTTGCTTTAATAGTAAGCTCCATTTTTTCTATTTTTTTAGCAATTTCTTTATTTGCATCAATTTCTGCCTTTTTCTTGTTTGCTTCTGAAGTTTTCTTTGCTTGTAATTTTGCCATATTATCCTTTGTAGCTTCTATTGCTAATTTCTTTGGGAATAGATAATTTCTAGCATATCCATCATTAGCTTCTAATACTTGTTCTTTTCTTCCTACGTTTTTAATATCTTGTAATAATATAACTTTCATTTTACGTACCTTCCTTTTTATGCTATTTATTTAGGCGAGTGTTACTCGCCTTTCTTATAATTCTTTTATATATTCTTTTATAATTTCTTTAAATGTCATTTGAACTCTTTCTGCTGTTTCTTTAACTTCTTCATGTGATAATTTTTGATTTAATATACCTGCTGCCATATTTGTTACACATGATATTGCTGAAACCTTTATTCCACAATGATTTGCAACAACTGCTTCTGGCACTGTTGACATACCTACAGTATCTGCTCCTAATGTTCTTAATGCTCTTATTTCTGCTGGTGTTTCGTAAGTTGGGCCTTTCATATAAGCATATACTCCAACATTTGGTCTTCCTGTATATTTATCTATAATTTTTTCAAGTTTTGCTATTCTCTCTTTGTTATATACTTCACTCATGTCTGGGAATCTTGGTCCAAACTCATCATCATTTTTGCCTCTTAAAACTGATTCTGCGAAAAAGCTTAAGTGGTCTTTAATTATCATGAAATCTCCAGGTTTATAATTTGTATTAATTCCTCCTGCTGCGTTTGTTAGGATAAGTTCTTCTATTCCTAGTAATTTGAATACTCTAATTGGCATTGTTACTTCTTTTAAATCGTAGCCTTCATAATAGTGAAATCTACCATTCATTGCAATAACTGGTATACCTTCTAGTGTTCCAACTAGTAGTTCTCCTGCATGGCCTGCAACAGTTGATACTGGAAAGTTTGGAATATCTTGGTATTTGATTGTTATTTTGTTTTCAATTTCTTCACTTAGTACCCCAAGTCCTGAACCCAAAACTATTGCTATCTTTGGTTTAATATCTCCTATTTTTTCTTTGATATATTTTGCAGCTTCATCGTAATTAATCATATAAAACCTCCATCTAAAGCATATTATGCTTTTATTTTTTTACCTATTTAGAATACCATAAAATTCCATAAATTACAATATTTCTTTCATTAAAAAAGGTAAAGCTTCTTCAAAATTTACTCCGTATTTATCATTTGGAGTATCTTCAAATGTTAGTCTTACACATTCTGTTGTAAATTTCGTTGCAATTTTTATTGCTTCTTCAATGCTTTTTCCTCTTACCAAACTTCCTGCTAAACAGCTTGTGAATACATCCCCTGTGCCATGGTAACTTACATTATATTTTGTTTCAAAATTGCTATAGAAATTTTCTCCATCAAATCCAAGTGCTCCGATTTTATTGTCTTTTTCAACACCAGTTATAATTACCTTTTTAGGGCCTAAAGTTCTTAGTTTTTCAGCTGTTTTTTTGTTTTCATCAATGTTAGAGTTTTCTTTATATTGTTCTCCTGATAAAAGGCTGCCTTCTGTTAAGTTAAGTCTTAGAATATCAGCCTTTTTGCAGACTTCTTTCATTTTTTGAATGATGTTTTTGGTTATTCCTGCATACATTTTTCCATTATCGGCCATTGCTGGATCAAAAACTACTATATTTTTATCAGTTTTAAATTCATCTATAAAGTCTAACACTAAATCTAAAATTTCTTCTGTTCCTGTATATCCAATATATATTAGGTCAAACTCAAAGTTTTCCTCTTTCCAATGTTTCATAATTTTTCTACATTCATCAGCTAAATTTTTAAATGTGAAATTTTTAAATGCTGTATGCGTTGAAAGAATTGCTGTTGGAAGTATTGCAGTTTCAACCCCCATACTTGATATAATTGGCAATGCTACTGTTTCTGAGCATTTTCCTATACATGATATGTCTTGTATTGATACTATTCTTTTCATATTTTCACCCACGCAATATTATACCAGTAAATTTGTTAAATAACAATATTTTTGCTTTATAAAATTTTACCTAGATACTTTTTTAGTATCTAGGTTTTATTAATCTAATGTTGTACTTGTTCTGCCTGTTCCTACTACATCTTCTTGAAGAGAACGCCAGGTGTTACAGCCTACAATTCCATCTGCTGTAAGTCCCCTTGAGCGTTGATAATTTCTTACCGCTTCTTCTGTTCTTGCTCCAAAAATTCCGTCTAGTCCGCCTGTTCTATATCCTAGTGTGTTTAAATCGTCTTGTGCAATTAATACATAAGTGCTTATACTCCCTCTTCTAACAACTGGGTATCCTCCTGTTGAGCAAGCAGGTCTGCCAAAGCGTTTGTCAAAATGAACCCATGTTGGAGTTAAACTTGCTGGTTCTACATAAGACCACACTCCAGATTCTTGAGCCAAATTTCTTAAAGTATTTCTTTCACTGTTGCTAAGTCTTTGACCAACATCAAAAGCTACACCCGCATAGTGCTGTGACAAATTGCTGTGTCCGCCTTCCCATGGTCTTTTAAATGCAAATCCCACTGGTATGGGCTTTCCATATAAATACCTGGTTGCATTCCAACTTTGCATTGCTCTTTTTGTTGTCCACAAAGTATTACTATTACTTGAACCTCTAAACTCTCGAACCAATAAGCTCCTATTGGTATTATAAGGCATTGGCTCATTTTCATTTCTATAATAAGTCTCCATGCGGTTGCTGTCATTATTAAAAACAATTATCTTTGCCATAAAAATTCCTCCACAAAAGTCTTAGTATATTTTATGATTTTTGTGGGGATTTGGTTATTTTTCCTTTGTTGTTTTCCATCTCCATTTGAAAGTATAACAAGTTTATATTTGCTTTTTAGGGTTTTTAATGCTTCTTCTGCATCATCAAATAAAATCCAATTTTTTTCATAAATTTTTTGATAGTCTTTAAATTTATTTTTAGCATCTTCTTTAGATATATTAATTGAGTAATTAGTAAAGAGTTCTTTCATTCTTTTAGTTCTTAACTCTTCAAATGATATTTCGCCTTTATGGTATTTTTCATAGTTTTTCATTGTAATATTATTCCATATTTGAGCAATATCATTATCTTTAACTTCACCAAACACACTATACAATTTTTTAAATTCACAAATTGCGTTATATTCTGCTTTTTTACTATTAACAAGCGTATCATCTAAATCAAACAAAATTGCTTTTATTTCTTCATTCCAATACATATTAAAACCTCGCTTTTTGCTTTAAAACTTCACTCTAACAGTTTACACTATAATTTTAAAAAAATAAATACATTTTTACAATTATTATTTTCTATTGTAAATATAATTTGTTATCTAGTGAGGATAGAAAATGTTTGGAAAATTTTTTATCTTTTCTATTAGCTAACAAAAATGTAGAATCTAACTAATACAGTATTGTAATAGTTAGATTCTTCTTGGTCTACAGCAGTATAACTTGCATATATACAATCTTTATCATTAATTATGCTAATTCGACTTGAAGACCTTATCGTTTTCAATTATACATAAATAAAAGATTGTGGTGCATTTTTGACTCCCATGTATGATAAATCCAATGGCTTATCGTATTTTTTTATATTATCTAATTTGTAAGCAATCGCTTTGTTTTTACCTTTGTAGTATTCATTAAAAAATTCAAGATTTATTCCTGACTCATTCTTTGTTTGCTCCCATATTTTCTGTGGAGAGTCCACTAAAATTGCCTCTACATTTGCTTCTCCTACAATTTTTTTCACTGGGTTTGTACAATAAATAATTAATTTATCTACATTTTCTTTACATCTTATTTTTCTATATTCATATTTTTTACTTCCATTAAAAATATTTATTACATGTTCTGGATTAATTGATATTAGTATTTTACACATATTTTTCTCCTTCGTTTCTATTTATATTAATATATTATAGCAAATTACACTATTTTTGTAAACATTTTATCAGCTTACTTCTATTTTAGAATAATCTTTTTTTGAATAATTTAAAATATCTACTATACTTTTATTTTCAATACTTCTTGGCCTTTGTATATTTCCTTTTATAATTCCTTTTTCTTGTAAATAGTCTAAATCTATTGGTTTTTCAAATGTGATATAATGTTTAAATAATATTACTAAGCTATCTTTTCTCGATATATTTTCTAATTCTTCTCTAGTATATGCCGTTCTTTTTCTAACTAATTGATAAATTTCTTCCTTTGTTTTAAAATTTGTGAATACCGCATCTACTACTCCCAAAGTTGTAATAGCCATTTTGTCATGAGAAGCATAAAACAATAAAATATCTCCTGTTTTAATCTTTTTCATTTTTGCATTAGATATAAAAGCTTTCTTTATTGCATTTGAAGATGTGTTTAAAGCACTATAATCTCTAAGGTCTATTTGTAGCTCTTTTTCTGCCTCTGGAAATAATAATTTATGATATTTTGGTATAATTGGTAAAACAAAGATATTTTGTTTTACAATTTTAATAAATGGATAGAAATCTTTTGCTTTTAAACTTCTTACCAGTACCAGTTCTTTTTGGTTTTGTCCTTGTCCATTTTTTGAGTTTTTGTATGTGTATTTTTTAAAGCCATATTCTTTAAATAAATCAATAAGAAAATTTTGATTTGGAAATACCGTTACATATATTTCACTTATATTTTCTTCTATTGCTTTACTAATTATTATTTTTATAAAAGTTTCGCCTATTCTTTTTCCTGTATCAGCCACCTTAAAAGTTGAAACTTTAATTCTATTATCTGGTTTCAATGGAATATCAAAATCATCATATTTTTCATTTATTCCTTCAATTTTTAACATTAAAAATGAAGTAATTTTATTTTTTTCATTCCTAGTTATATATGCTTTTGCCCCTGCTTCTTGTTTTTTTTGAAACCAACCATTAAAATCATTATAATCATCTCTTAAACTATCAAAAAACTTATCTTCTAGTTTTATTTTGTACAAAAATTCTTCTCTAATAAAAATTGGTATATCATTTATTGACTTTGGTTTCTCTTTAAAGTACTCTAATGCTTCTTGTATTCCAAGTACTTTATCCCCATTCCTATTTTTACACTTTTCCTTTTCAATCTTATATCATTAGTTATTAAGAAGGAAGCACAATGCTGTTTTATTGCATATAAAAGCTCATTATCAATTTTATCATTTTCGTTACTAAATCCTGCTAACATTTGAAATTCATCTGTAGCCAGCGGTGGATCTTCTATTTTTTTGTAAATTCCAATCTTTGATTGAAAAATATCCCTTTTCCTTTTATCTTTAATTTTTAATGATTCTGTAATGGATTTTGGATGAATTACTATTTTATATTCACAAGAATCATACAATCTTCTCGTAAGCTCTGCAACATCTTTGTTTACAATATTATCATTATCATCTTCTAAGTAAATTAACATATTTGTATCTAATAAAATTTTTTTCAATAGGCTAACCTCCTTGATTTTTTTCCATTATACTTCATGTTTTTCTAAATGTCAATATTTTTTCGAATTTTTGTTTGTTTTGATTTTAGGTAAGTATCTTTTTATTTTCAGTAATTCAAGTAAATAATTGAAAAAAGCATAATTATATAGTATAATCTTTATGTAAATAAGGTTTGGAGGAATAACATGAATAATATTAAGAAGCCTTATAAATTCAAGAAATATTCTCTTAATGAACAAAGTGATTTTCAAAGTTTTTTGGGTACATTGTCTTGTGATGGATATTTGATTTTTAAAGAATTATCTAGAGATACTGTAGGTAGGAGTAACTCTAATCCTACTTGGGGATATGTTTATGAATATGTTGATGGAGAGTTAGATTTCAAAGGGATTGGCTTACATAAAGAATATGATTATGATTTTCCTTATGCGGCTTACGCAGAAAAAGTATGGAGTATAATTGGGCAGAGTGTTTTAAATAATGTAAGAATTCCTAACATTTCTGTTGTTGAAGAGCTGCCTGGGTTTGCTGAAATAATTAGTTACCGATTAATGGATAACGATAAGGAAGATTTAATTCACATGAAAGATATTCTCTTCAATAAGTTTTTTAGAAATGAAATTCAAGAAAAAAAGGATATATTTGATATACAAGATATTTTAGATTGTGTAAAACTTCAAGTAAAAGATGAAGAGAACTATAAGATTATTGAAGAATCTATAATGCAAGCATTATTACTTGATTCTATAACTAACAATGGGGATAGGCATACTCATAATTGGGCTCTTATAAGAAATAAGCTTACTAATTACTATGATTTAGCCCTTTTTGATCATTCTAGCTCTTTTGTTGATATGTTTCAAGAGCAAAGGCATTTTACCGTTAATGGTTGGGTAAGTTCTTACATTACTTTTGATAATAAATCAAAGCTCAAAACTGCTTTGGGCGAATCTGGAAATGTTATTGTAAACAATATTTATAAGAAATATCCAAAATATTTTAATAACTTTATTACTAATTTTAACAAAGAATTTGATAATTTTTGTAATCAAATTTATAATGAGAATTTAGATATAAATATGAATTTTTTCTTAAAAAGATTAAAAGATAAGAAAAATTTTTTAGATAAGCTTCAAACGAAAGGAGAAAAAGAATATGAATAGCCAAATTCAAGATTACTATTTTTATATTGTTTGGGAAGATACTGAAAAAAATGCTTATAGAATTGGTATCTTGGCACAAATAGATAATCAATTTTATTTAAAAATGAATAATAGTACAAATACTTCACTTGCTGCTAAAAGAGGATATATTGGAATTCCTGGTTTTCAGTTTGATAAAATATATAAAAGTTCTGAATTATTTGATTTTTTTAAATACAGAATTTTAGATAAAAAATCTAATAATCCATGTGAAGAGTTATTACAGAATTCTGGTAAATCAATGGTTGATAGTTTTTCTTTGGAAGAAATGCCTAATTTACTAAAGCCAAAATGTAAAGAAGTTATGTTGGAATTAGATAAGGTTCAAAATTCAAATGTTTTTAATCGTTCTTAATTTTAAAGATAGATAAACAATGCAATGTATTTTTGCATTGTTTATCTATTTAATATTATATTTTATTTATTGCCTCTTTTTTCATATATACTACTTTTCCAAATCTAAAGTTATTTAGTGCTTTTTGACACTCTACTATTACTATTGGTAAAACTGCTATTACTATTGTGCAAAGCCATTGGATTCCATTTAATGGTACACTATCGAAAATTTTTGATATTGTTGGATTTATTATAACAATAACTTGTAAGATTATTCCTGCAAAAACTGCACCAATTAGGTATTTGTTGTTAAGTATTCCCGTCTTGAAAATTGATTCTTCACTTTTTATATTAAAACTATGCACTAGTTCTAAAGCACTTAGTGTGAAAAATGCCATTGTGCGTCCTACCTGTAGTCCAAATAGATTCTTTCCAAATGCAAATGTAAATAATGTTAATGTTCCTATCATTATTCCCTCAAGAATAATTTTTCCCCATAGGCCATCTGCAAATAGACTTTCATTTACTTTTTTTGGTTTTCTTCTCATAATGTCTTTTTCCATTGGTTCTAATCCTAAGGCAATTCCTGGTAGTGAGTCTGTAACGAAGTTAATCCACAATAGCTGTATTGCAACAAATGGTACGTCAAATCCTAATAACAGCCCCATAAACATTGTTACTATTTCGCCTATGTTGGTTGATATTGAAAAATGAACGGCTTTTTTAATATTATCATATATATGTCTTCCCTCTTTAACTGCTTCAATAATTGTAACAAAATTATCATCTGCTAATATCATATCTGCTGCATTTTTAGCAACATCTGTACCTGTTTGCCCCATTGCAATTCCTATATCTGCATTTTTTAAGGCTGGTGCATCATTTACGCCGGTCTCCTGTCATTGCAACTACATTTCCATTACTTCTAAATGCCTTTACTATTCTTACTTTATGTTCTGGAGATACTCGTGCAAAAACTGAGTATTTCATTATGTTTCTTTCTAATTCCTTATCTGTAATTTTGTCTAGTTCTTGACCTGTTATTGCGATATCTCCTGGTTTTAATATTCCAAGTTCTTCTCCTATTGTTTTTGCAGTTAAAATGTGGTCTCCTGTAATCATTACTGTTTTTATTCCTGCTCTTCTACATTCTGCAATGGCTTCCTTTACTCCTTCCCTTGGAGGATCTATCATTCCTATTAAGCCACAAAATGTTAAATTATTTTCTATATTCGTATCTATTTTATTAGGTAAAAAATCTATGTCTTTATATGCTACTGCAATTACTCGTAGGGCTTTTCTTGCCATCTTATTATTTTGTATTTCTATATTTGTAATATCTTGAGCTGTAATGCTTTTTTGCAAACCTGAAGCAATATAGTTATTACATTTTTTTATTAGAACATCCGGTGCACCTTTTGTTATTATTCTATATTTATTGCCATATTTATGAATTGTGGTCATCATTTTTCTTTCTGAATCGAACGGAATATCATTAACTCTTGCCATTTTTTCATACAAGCTACGTTTATCTTCTCCTATATTTAAAGCCTCCTCAACTATGGCTTTTTCTGTTGCTTCTCCTTCAACTTCTAGTTTTCCATTTATATTATTTATCGAGCAATCTGTACACATTGCTCCTAGTCTTAAAATTTCATGTCTATTATTATCATGTATTCCAAAGGTTTCTACTACTTTCATTTTATTTTGTGTAAGTGTTCCTGTTTTATCTGAAGCAATTACTGTACTGCTTCCTAGTGTCTCAACTGCTGGAAGTTTTCTAACAATGCTGTTTTTCCTTGCCATTCTTGTAATTCCTATTGATAGCATAATTGTAACAACCGCTGGTAATCCCTCTGGAATTGCTGCAACTGCTAGACCTACTGAGGACATGAAGATTTCCATTGTAGGTATTTTTTTTACTACCCCTATTAAAAATACTAGTCCGCATATCATAAGTGCTGCAATTCCTAGTTTTTTACCTACATCACCGTAATCTCTTTTGAAGTGGTGTTTCTGGGGCTTCATCGGTTATAATCATTTCAGCAATTTTGCCAACTTTTGTATTCATTCCTGTTTCTGTAACAATTCCTTCTGCGTGTCCGCTTACTGCTATTGTAGTTGAAAATGCAAGATTTTCCATATCTCCTAAGCTTGAATTTGAATTAACTAAGGATTTTGCATTTTTTTCAACAGGAATATTTTCCCCTGTTAAAGCTGATTCCTCAACTTTAAAATTATATGTACTAATAAGCCTAATATCAGCTGGAATATAGCAACCTGCTTCAATTAAAACAATGTCTCCTGGTACTAATTCTTCGCTTGGTACTTGCTTTACTTGTCCGCCCCTTTTAACTTTTGCTTGTGGTGCAGATAGCTTCTGGAGTGCCTCAATAGATTTTTCTGCTTTGCTTTCCTGAGCTACTCCCATAAAGGCATTTATAATTACAATTCCAATGATTATAATTGAATCTATATAATCATTGCTCTGCTCAAAATAGGAAATACCAGCAGAAATGATACTTGCAATAATTAGAACAATAATCATAAAATCGTTAAACTGACTCAAAAATCGTACTATAAAGCTTGTCTTTTTAGATGTGTTTAATTTGTTTTTTCCAAACTTTTGCTCCCTGCTTATAACCTCTTCATCATTCAAACCATATTCACAACTTGTCTTAAGCTTTCTTTCAACTTCACCAATACTCAAATTTCCGCCACATAAAATTCACTCCTTTGTTTTTTATATTAAATTCTATTCAAGGATTTTGTTTTTATGCAAGAAATTTGAAAATTGTATGTTATTCAAAAATCAAGAAATAATTCATGTTTTCCCTTTATTTTTCCCGTTTTTTGTTATATAATATTATTTAATTATTTCAAAGAGGTGAATTTATGGAATATAATCATAATAAAATCGAGAAAAAATGGCAGAAATATTGGGATGATAATGAGAGTTTTAAAGCTGTTACAGGTGATAAAAAACCACCTTATTATATTTTAGTTGAATTTCCTTACCCTTCTGGTGCTGGGCTTCATGTTGGGCATGTTAGAAGTTATACAGCTCAAGATGCTTTAGCTAGAATGAAGAGGCTTCAAGGATATAATGTTTTATACCCTATGGGTTGGGATGCTTTTGGTGCTCCTGCTGAGCAGTATGCTATTAAAAATCATATTCATCCAAAGGATGCTGTTAGGGAAAATATTCATACATTTAAGGGACAAATGAAAAATTTAGGTTTTTCTTTTGATTGGTCTCGTGAATTTTCAACAACAGACCCTGATTATTATAAATGGACACAATGGCAATTTTTACAATTTTATAAACATGGCATGGCATATAAAGACACTATTCCTGTTAATTGGTGCCCAACTTGTAAAACTGTTTTATCTAATGAGGATGCAGCAGGTGGAGTTTGTGAAAGATGTGGCTCACAAGTTGTTCAAAAGGAAAAATCTCAATGGATGCTTAGAATGAGTGATTATGCAGAAGATTTGTTAAACGGATTAGATGATACAAATTTTGCAGATAGAGTAAAACTTGGTCAAATTAATTGGATAGGTAAATCAACTGGTGTTGAGGTTGATGTAAAAATAGTTGGTGGTGGAAGTTTTTCAATTTTCACAACTTGTATTGAAACTATTTATGGTGTTACATTCTTTGTTATTGCACCTGATGGAAAATTAATTAAGGAATTAATGCCTCGTGTTCAAAATAAAGAAGAAGTTCAAAATTATATTAATGAAACTGCAAAAAAATCTAGCATGGATAGAACTGACCTAAATAAAGGAAAAACAGGTTGTATTGTAAAGGGAATTACTGCTATTAACCCAGTTAATGGTAAAGAAGTTCCAATTTTCCTTGGAGATTTTGTTTTAGGTGACTATGGAACAGGTGCAGTTATGGCAGTTCCTTCACATGATCAAAGGGATTTTGAATATGCAAAAGCACACAATTTGCAAATGATTCAAGTAATTGATGGAAAAGATACAACTGAGCATGCTTTTGAAAAACAAGATTATTTAAATAAAGGTTGTAAATTAATAAATTCAGAAGAATTTACAGGCCTTACTGTTGAAGAAGCTAAAGAAAAAATTACAGATAAGCTTGTGAATATGGGAATTGCAAAAAAGGTTAATAATTATAAAATGAGAGATTGGATTTTCTCTCGCCAAAGATTTTGGGGAGAACCAATTCCAATGATATATTGCGAAAAATGCGGTTGGCAACCAATGAAAGAGGAAGATTTGCCATTACTTCTTCCAGATGTTGCAGAATATGAACCAACTGAAAACGGTGAAAGTCCTCTTGCAAATATCACATCTTGGGTAAATACAACTTGCCCACATTGTGGTGGAAAAGCAAAAAGAGAAACAGATACTATGCCAAACTGGGCAGGTTCTAGCTGGTATTTCTTAAGATTTATGGACCCTCATAATGATAAAGAATTCGCATCAATGGATGCTATGAAATATTGGGATAGAGTTGACTGGTATAATGGTGGTATGGAACATACTGCAAGACACCTACTATACGCAAGATTCTGGGTACAATTCTTATATAACATTGGACTAGTGCCTAAAAAAGAAATGATTTGGACTCGCGTTAGCCATGGAATGGTTTTAGGTTCAAATAATGAAAAAATGAGCAAGTCCAAAGGGAATGTTATTAATCCAGATGATATAGTAAGTGAGTATGGTGCAGATACTTTAAGGTTATATGAAATGTTTATGGGAGACTACACACAAGATGCACCTTGGAGTACAGATTCACTAAAAGGTTGCAAACGTTTTATTGATAAAGTTATTCGTTTAAAAGATAAAATTGTAGATGGAAATAGTTACTCTAAAAAACTAGAACCAATTATCCATAAAACAATAAAAAAAGTCCAAAATGATTTATCTTCAATGGCTTACAACACAGCTGTTTCAAGCCTTATGATTTTAGCAAACAGCCTAGACGAAATGCCTGAAATAACAAAAGAAGACTATCATTTGTTATTAACACTTTTAAACCCTATAGCACCACATATTACAGAAGAATTAAATGAATCTCTTGGATATGCACCAATTTGCGAGTCAAAATGGCCTGAATATGATGAAGCAAAAACAATAGATAGTGAAATTGAATTGCCTATTCAAATTAACGGCAGAGTAAAAGGAACTGTAAAAATTGCTCTAAACAGTGATGAAGAAACAGTAAAAAATGCCGCACACAAAGAAATTGCAGAGCTTCTTGAAGGGAAAAATATTGTTAAAGAGATTTATGTAAAAAACAAGATATTTAATATTGTTGTTAAATAAAAAAAGAACAGCTATGCTGTTCTTTTTTTATTCTTCATTTCCTTTAAGTTTTTCTGCCCTATCTGCTGCAATTAGGTTGTCTATCATTTCGTCTAGGTCGCCATTTAAGAAGTTTTCCATTTGGAATATGCTAAATCCAATTCTGTGGTCTGTGATTCTTCCTTGTGGGTAATTATAAGTTCTAATTTTTTCGCTTCTATCTCCTGTTCCAACTTGGCTTCTTCTCTCATTATAACGCTCTTCATCTTGTTTTTGTTTTTCTATTTCATATAATCTTGATTTTAATAATCTCATTGCATATTCTCTATTTTGTGTTTGTGAACGTTCTGTTTGACATTCTGCTACAATTCCTGTTGGTTCATGAATTAATCTTACTGCTGATGAAGTTTTATTAACCTTTTGTCCTCCAGCACCTGATGCTCTAAAAACTTCCATTCTAATATCTGCTGGATTTATTTCTATTTCAACATCTTCTACAACTGGCAATACGGCAACTGTTGCTGTTGATGTGTGTATTCTTCCACTACTTTCAGTATCTGGAACCCTTTGAACTCTGTGAACTCCACTTTCAAATTTTAATCTACTATAAACGCCTTTTCCTGATACCATAAATGTAACTTCCTTGTATCCACCCATTTCAGTTTCATTCTCATTTAAAATCTCAATTTTCCAATGTTTTGCCTCTGCATACATTGTATACATTCTAAATAAAGTTCCTGCAAATAAAGCAGCCTCTTCCCCTCCAGCACCTGCTCTAATTTCACAGATTGTGTTTTTATCATCATCAGGATCTTTTGGAATTAATAATATTTTTAATTCCTCCTCAAGTTCAGGAATTTTTACTCTCAATTCATCCATTTCAGCCTCTGCAAGTTCCTTTAACTCTTTATCACTTGCCATAGCTTTGGCTTCCTCAAAATCTGATTTTGCTTTTTTATATTCTCTATACTTTGTTACAACATCCTCAAGCCCAGCATGCTCCTTCATAAGCTTTTGCCATTCTTGAGTTCTAGAAATAACTTCTGGATCACTAATCTTTGTTGTTAACTCATCATATCTTTTTTCTACGTCTTCTAATTTTTGAAACATATTTACTCTCCTTATTTTAATATTTAATAATTATATACTATTTTTGCATACTTTACAATATTTTTATTACATTTCTTGGTATGCCTTTGCTCTTAATGAGCTTTCAATTTCATCTACTCTTTTTAATAATGATATTGTTACAGGTTCAAAGACTAGGCTCCAATTCTTTATATTGAATGTTATACCTTTTGATTTTAAGCTGTCTCTTACTTGTTTTATTTGCTTGCTAATTGTTGGTATAAATGCTATTGCTATGCATATCATTAGGCTTACATTTTTAGGATTAATTTTTATAAATTTGAATATTGAAAATATTTTTTCTAAAGCTTCTGCAAGCTCTGTATAGCTTGTTATTCTTGAAAATATGTATGTTATATTACATACTAGTATAAGTTTTACGCCTATTCTTATTCCAGTTTTTACATCTACCACAATTATGTTTATGGCTGCGGTAAAAATAACAAATAATATAACTCCTAAAAGGTTTCCTATTTCTTCTTTTATGCTTATCTTTAACGCTAAAGTAATCAATAAATTAATTCCTAGTACAATTACTGCAAACATATCGTGTTTTACTAGAAAAATGGATACAGTATATGCTAGAAACAATAAAATTTTTATTACATTTTTCATTCTTTCACCTTTTCAATTATTTTGCTTATTATATCATCTATACATAAATTTTCTACATCTATGTTTATATTGTTCTTCTTTAATTTTTCTAGAATTGTAATAGCTGTTGGTACTTTCAAATTGTATTTTTTTAGTATTTCTGTTTTTTCAACTATTTCACTTCTTTTTATTGTATCAACTATTTGTCCTTCATTTAAGATTATTACTTTATCTGCTAAAAGTATTTCCTCTGTATTATTTGTAATATAAATTATTGTATATCCAGCTTCTTTTAATTCTTTTATTATGCTATATACTGCGTCTTTTCCCTCTGAATCTATCATTGTTGTAGGTTCATCTAGTACAATATATTTAGGGTTAATAGCAAGCACTCCAGCTATTGCTATTCTTTGTTTTTGCCCAAGAGATAATTCATCCAAATCCCCAATTTTTTCTTTTTCTATTTTTACTTTTTTTAAAGCTTCATTTATTCTTAGTTCCTTATTATCTAAGTTCAAATTATTCAAGGCAAATGATATTTCATCATCTAAGTTATTAAATAATATTTGATTTTCTGGGTTTTGAAATACTATTCCTATTTTTTTTCTTAAATTTATGTATTCGTGTTTGTTTTTAGTATTAATATCATCAATAGAAACATCACCTTTGGTTGGCTTCATAATTCCAGCTATAAGTTTTGCAAAGGTAGATTTACCTGAACCATTTTTTCCAACAATAGCAATACATTCACCTTCTTTAATATCAAGATTAATGTTTTTTAGTATATTTTCTTCCCTTTTGTATTTAAAATTTAAGTTTTCAATTTTTATCATTTAATTCCTCATCTCTTTATAATATCAATAACTTTTTTATACACGTAAAAACTTCCAATTACAAATATTACTCTTGTATTATATTTTTCTTCTGCTTCTTTAATTGCTTCTTCTAAAGATTTTTCATAAACGTTACTTGTTTTTATGTATTTTTTTGCTTCATCAAGTAGTTCTTTTGCAGGAACATAAGGTCTTCCCGGAACTCCACTTGTAAAATAAAATATTGCATCTTTTTCTTCTGCTAATTCTTTTATTATTGTGCTGTGGTCTTTTGTTTCTAAAATTGATATTATAAATACTTTTTTTTGAGTGTTATAATATTGTTCAATATTTTGTTTTAGATTTTTAATCGCACTTTCATTGTGTCCGCCATCAAATATTATGCATGGATTATCATGTATTTTTTCCATTCTGGCTCTATGTACAACTGTTTTTAAACCTGCCCAAACTGCTTCATCTGGAATTACATATCCTTTATTTTTTAATATGCTAATTGTTTCTAATACTTCAGCTGCATTTAGTGTTTGAACTTTGCCTTTTAGATTTATTTCAATTTCTTTATAATTCCTATAATCAAATTTTTGGAAAAATTCATTATATTCATAGTTTTTAATTTCATCTGGACTAATTAAATGTAAGTTGTTGTTTTCCTTTTTACATTTTTCCTTTATTACATCTACAATTTCTGGTTGATTAATAAATACTGTATTTGAATTTTTCTTTATTATTCCTGCTTTATGAGTTGCTATTGATTCAAGTGTTTTTCCTAATATATCTACATGGTCATAGCCAATAGTTGTTATGACTGATACTATTGGATTTACTATATTTGTGCAATCAGTTATTCCTCCTAAGCCTGTTTCAATTACTGCAAAATCGCATTTTTTCTCATAAAAATATATAAATACAAGAGAGGTTATAACTTCAAACCATTTTACTGGAGTATTATGTGTTTTATTATACTCTTCTATCACTTTTGACAATGGCACTAAAATATTTTCTACCTCTTTATCTGTTATTTGTTCATTGTTAATGCATATTCCATCATTAAATGTTATTAAATGTGGTGATATAAATTTTCCAACTTTGTATCCTGCATTTATCAAGCAATTATTTAGCATTTCACTTACACTACCCTTGCCATTTGTGCCTGCAATATGTATACATTTTATTTTTTTATGTGGATTATCAAATTTATCCATAATCCATTCCATAGCTTCAAGTGTTGGATCTTTTGTGAATTTATCAAAATGAGATAAATACTCTTCTATGTTCATTCTTCAATTTGCTCCTCTTTATATAAATATTTTTTTATTGGTTTTTTTAATGTTTTTTCTAGCAATATAATTAATGTTACATATATTGGAAATGATACTACTTGAGCAATAGCTCTTACGCTTAAATAATAGTAAAAAGCCTTTCCATACATTATATTAAGCCACAATGAGTTCAATAATAGATTAATAATTGCTAAAACAATTAGGTTGCTTATAATGGCTTTTAACCAAAAATATTTTTTTTCTTTATTTGGTGTTTCATATAAGAATAATCCATAAACTAACCCTGAAAGTCCGCACGCTTATTGTAAATCCAGGAAAATATGCACCAAATGGCCAAAAAATTGCGCCTATTAAATCTCCAAGAGCTCCTATTAATAAGGCATATTTCCAGCCTAATATCATACCTGCTAACATTATAGGTAATAAACTTAAGTTTATTGCTAAAAATTCTAAATTTATTGTTACTAGTCTATCTAATATTATAAATAATGCTAAAAGCAATGCTGCGATAATTACTTTTTTATTTGTTGATATTGAATATTTTTCCATTTTTTATCTCTCCTTAACTATATTATTTTACCAGATTTTTGTGCATTATTCAATATTTAATAGCAAAAAAGTATGTAGGAGAAACGACATTTTTCTTTGCCATTTCCCTACATATTTCTTACTATTATCTATTCTCATTTATTTAATAAATATACCGCTAAATTCAAATATGAAGCAAATAATACCCACAATAAGTATGGAATTTGTATGAGTCCTGCTATTTTGTTTTTCTTATAGAATTCAATTATCATTATAATTACCAATAAGTCTAATAAAATAATCCATATAAATGCAAACAAACGCCATTTTAAGGTGAAGAAGATTATTGACCAAGTTGCATTTACAAAAAGTTGTAGATAATATATAAATTTTGTTTTTGGTTCTATTAATGATTTGCTCTCTAATATTCCATAAGACACTCCCATTAATATATACAAAATCGTCCAAACTATTGGAAATAGTATGCTTGGTGGAGCTAAAAATGGTTTTTGCAATGAATTATAATCTATTGAACCAGAAATAATTAAACCAACTATTCCCCCTATAAAAACTGGAATTAAAATTGATTTTACATAAATTTTAGTTTTTGACATAAACTCCCCTCCTTGTTACTATTATATTTTCTTCTGCATATATTATTCTAGGTGATATATATGTCTATTGTTTTAACTGATAAATTTTATACTTCTCCTCAGCTTTTTAATGATATTCGTAAGTTGCTTACAACATACCAATTTCTACAATCTGAAAACATTGGAATTAGCGTTTTACGGAAACCCTATTCCTTATATAAGATTAGGGCAAGGCCCAAAACATGTTTTTTATTCAGCATCAATACATGCAAATGAATCTATTACTACTAATGTTCTCATGAAATTTATTGAAGATTTTTGTATAGCTTATACTGAGAATAAAAACATTTTTGGAATTGACGCAAGAACTATCTTTAAGAATTCATCTATTTATATTGTTCCAATGAGCAATCCTGACGGAGTAAATCTTGTAAATGGTGCTTATCCCGTGCGGCAGCAATGTATATTCTAAAGCCCAAAACATTTCTAGAAACTATCCATCTATTCCATTTCCCGAAGGTTGGAAAGCAAATATTAATGGTGTGGATTTAAAAAACTTCCAACCAATTCTCAATTTTTGATTCTATTTAATCTCTCAAATCCATCGTTTGAATAATATTCATAAGTTCCATTAGTAAACCTAAGCACTGAACCTTCCACCGCCTTACCTAACAAATCCTTTGGAATATCAACCTCCTCAAATTCAAACTTTGGAACATCTGTTAAATCCCACAAAAAACGATTATTCCCCAATTCTTCACTTACCATATATAAATGGCCTTCTTTTCTATAACTCTCTATATTCGCATTTTGTTTATTTATTATTCCCTCTGCCATACATTTTATTTTCTCCTGCAATTCAGCAGTTGCAAAATCATCAACTATAAACTTACCTCCTTTTTCCCTAAAAACATCATTTACCCCTATATTTTCAGGCATATTCTTTTTACTTATTTCTATTTCATCTACCTTATTATTTTCCACCTTTAATACACTACAAACATTATTATTATAGTGTTTTTCATTATTTGACCAATATATTTTTTTACTATCTTTTACAAAATACATTGACTCATTATTAAAATTTTGTTTTGCATATTCTAATACAACATCATCAAACTTCCATCTTATAACATTTTCATTACCTGTTGTAACATTATTTTTAGACAGTATATCTTCAATTATTGGCATATCTAACCTATCCTCACTCGTTTTTTTACCTAAATGCTGAGACAATTCCTTCATAAAACGTTGCCCAAAATTACCATCAGTCAAACCGCTTAAAAAAAATATTCTCTAAATCTAAATTCAATAAAAAATCCCTCCTTTAATTTTATTTCTTTAATTGGAAAACTACCATTGAAAAACGGCAGTAAGAACTAAACTAAAAGTGATTATATCCTATTTTACATAAATTTACAATAGTTTTACCTTTTATTTTTCATAACTTCAAAAAGTGGAATAGTGCTACAAGATTAAATACCCCAAAGATAAAGAAAGGGCCTACCATAGCGAAGTGAACAAATCGGGGTTCACTTCATTATGATAGGTCCTTTTAGCACTCATTTACTTAGCTTCGAGGTAGTTTTATGAAAACTACTTCGAGGTATTTAATTAGTTCATTGCCCGATTTTCTTACAGTGATACATAAAGTGAAGCCCTAGAACCGTCGGTAGATGTAGCCGTAAGTCGGAGTGTAGTAGTAGCGAAAACTAGCAAAACTACTATCGATGCAAAGGCCTCCCCTGCCAACTCGATAGCGGGTGTCGTAAGCCTCTGTTGTCCATTCATCTAAATTGCCACATAGGTCATAGATATTCTTATAGCAATCTGTTTCAACATTGCCTGTTACTATTGAATCATCTTTTGCTGATGTAGTTGCTTTTTCACAATTTGCAAATATCATTGCTTGGTCCCAAGCTGCTCCAAATACCATTGTACTTTGTATTGTTGAAATATCAAGGCTCTTTTGGCTTGCATAGTTTTGTTGCTGTTTATACATTCTATACCATTTTACATTGCTTATTCCGTCCTCTATTCCTTTTCCTGCTACTATATTTACTGCTATGTCATCATTTGAGCTATTCATTCCACTTGTTTCATATCTGCCTATCCAGAATCCTTTACTTACTGTCACTTTTTTTATTGCATTATTATATTCTTCTTGTAATGTTGCTAATGTTAATCCTATATTATTATCTGTGTTACTTCCATCATAGTCTGTGCCTGTTCCATCTATGTTTCCTGTTATTATGGCTGGTTCTCTTAAACTACTATTGGCATTATAGGTTTGTGTTGTTAAATTACTGTTAAATTTTTCCCCCCAATCAGTTGCGTATAGTCTTCCAGCCATTTTTGTTGAATTACTATGATTTGTACATGTTGGTGTTCCATTTACAAGCTCTATATTACAGTCATCGTCTGCTGTTTTACTTTGGCACATAAACATTTTATTTACATCTGTTACTGGTATCCATACAAATTGGTCATATTTTGTTTTTTCGGTTCCATCCCATTTTACGTTTTCTAGTTCATCATCTGGTATTAAGTATATTACTAATCCTTCTTCTATTGTTCTTTCGCTGTCTATTCCTGACACAGTAAACCCTCTTGGTATTACTGCTGTTCTTGTTTCTCCTTTTATTGTATACTCTTTGTTTTCATCAACTTTTGTTCCACCTGGTATGTTTGATTCAATTTTTTCCCAATTCTCTTTATTCTTTATTGCTCCTAGATACGACTTCTCTGTTTTTTCTGCGTGGTCTATTAGGTTGCTGTTTACTAATATGTTTATGCTTACTGCCACCAATATTAGTATTACTACTATTATAATTATTAACGCTACTAAAGTTATACCTCTTTCTTCTAAATTACAGTTTTCTCTCTTTACAGTATCAAGGCTTTCAGCCATTGTTTGTCTCATAAAACCTCTCCTTTGTTATCTCTCTTTTTCCTTTCCCTAGCATATACCATTTTCTACTCTTTGTCAATACATAAATTTTAAAAACATACCCTTTATTTCTCGTAACTCTCCCCCGTCGCATAATCAATTAAAATCCCCGGCTGAACATTATAACAATAAACATTAAAACACACACCTTCCCCCTTATCTTCCACAGACCACGCTTCCATTTCAACTCCACTTGCCAACTTATTCTCCCCCTCAAATATAGGCGTTACCCTATAAAGCACATGATTATCTTTATTAGCCCTAATATAATCCGCAACAAGATTCTCAAACTGCAACATTCCTTCTGTATTCAAATATCTTGTTCCTGTAATTAAATTATTTTTATTGGTATTTTCTGCTGAAAGCTGCCAACCAATTAAATGGCAACGATTATATAAATATTTATCTTTAATTAAATCATCATATCTTTTCTGTACCCAACCAGAAAGATCTTTAACACTTCCTATTTCTCCACGCTCTTCTCCCTCTTTAGGCATTGTCTCTCTACATACATTGGCATACGCTACTCCACTTCTTCCTAGCCTATCCCACTTACTATATCGTTCAAAAGGTTCTGTGGTATAATCCTCTTCTGTAAAATAAGGAATATTATTGTTTATTTCTACGTATGGACTAGATGTATATTCCGGAATTGTTGATAAATCTATTATTCTGTTTTCATTTTGTGTTACATTTTCTATATTATTATTAGAAGTTTCTACATTGGAAGTTACATACCCTCCAATTAAAACACAAATTAATATTACAGTTTCTAAAACAACTTGCCAAATTCTTTGTTTATTTTTTCTTCTTTTGCTCATCAAACTACACCTCTTATTTTTTCTTATATTATCATAAAAATATTTTTTCAACAAGATTTTAGCAATAATTTTTTCTAATTAATTAATTCTTCAACTTTTACAAATTCACCTAAATTTCCAGCAATTAAATTTAATTTTGAAAAGTTGAAATATATGTATATATTTTTATCTTTGTCAATCTCAATTTTATTTATTAAACGATATAAATAAATTTTTTCTATTTTTTCTAATTTCAAAAAATTTTCTATTAAATTATCTATTTCTTCTTTTGTAGTATTTTTTATTTCTGATTTTCGCTCTGCTTGGCTATTTTTTTGTTCTAATTCTTTCTTTTGTGCTATTAATTTTTCTTTTTCAAAGTTAATTCTTTTTGAAACTCTTATATAATCCTCTTCTTGTAAAATTCCTTTTAATTTATCCATATACATTTTGTCTAAATTGTTATTTATTTCAATTAAGGTTTTATTTGTTTGTTCAATTTTTTTACTATACTCTTCCTGAATATCAAATGTTTTATTTTTGTATTTTTCATAAACTTCATAAAGGATCTCCTTATTTGCATAAATTTTGAATATCTTTCTTATAACATGAATAATATGTTTTTCAAGCTTTTCATAATTCATGCTTATAGGATAGCATCCTCTTATTTTAGCACCACTGCAAGTTACATAAGGGTGTGATTTTGTATTCTGTTTAGAATTCTTTTTTAGTACTATTTGCAGTTTTCTTTTGCAATGATAACAATAAAGTAACCCTCTTAATAAATAGTCATATTTAAGTTTTGTATTCGTTCCTTTTTTTTCTATAATACATTGCACTTTTTCAAATATATCTTTATCAATAATGGCTTCATGTGTATTATTAACTCTTATATGTTCATTTTTAGCAACTGTTCTAAATTTCTTAACTTTATATGATATTACTGTTCTTTTATTTTGAATAGTATTTCCAATGTACACTTCATTTTTCAGCATATTGCATATAGTTACTTCATTCCAATTATAACTTATTTTATTTTCATCCTGAACTATTCCTGTTTTTCTATAACCTGTTGGAGATAAATATTTATTGGCATTTAGATAATTTACTATTTTCTGGCTTCCATGCCCATTTGCATACATATCAAAAATTTTTTCAACAACATCTCTTACTTGCATATCTATAATCAATTTATTTTTTTTACTTGGATGTCTTTTATAACCATAAGCAGGGATACTGCACATATACTCGCCTTGCTTCTGCTTTTCTTTTAAAACACTTCTTATTTTCTTCGAAATGTCTTTTGCATAATAGTCGTTCATTATAGCTTTAAAAGGCGTTATATCGTTATTTATGCTGTTAATGTATGTATCTATTCCATCTGTTATAGCTACATATCTAATATTATTTTTAGGGAAAAAATCTTCTATATAGTATCCTGTTTTTATATAGTCTCTTCCTAATCTTGATAAGTCTTTTGTTATAATCATATTAATAGTTTGATTTTCTATATCTTGTAGCATTTCACAAAATCCAGGTCTATCAAAAGTTGTACCACTTACACCATCATCAACATATTCTTTTATGAATTTTAAATTGTTCTCCTTTACATATCTTTGAAGAATATTCCTTTGATTACTGATACTTTCACTTTCTCCATTTTCTCCGTCTTCTCTAGATAGCCTGATGTACATTCCGTACTTTAAAATTCGGGCTCAATAAATCTAGCATTTAACCTCCTATTCTTAACCAGTTATAACATGCTTAAAACATTTTCAAATAACTACTTTGCTTTTTTCTTTAAATTTTCTAAATAGTCTTTAAATACTACTCCTATTGTTTGGCTTACATCTTTTTCTTTTTCTGTAAAAATACAATATGTATTGATTTTTAACTTATTTTCTTTTTTATTTTTATTCATAATTACGTCAAATTCTTTCTTATTTAATCTATTAACAGAATATTAAAGAAAATAGTTTTTATGACATTTGTATTTAAGAGTGTGTTTAGAAATATTTTCTACTAGTTAAATGAATTAATTAATAGTTGGCTCCGCATTATTTTTGTGGTTGGAAGTTTTTAAAGTCCACAGGTGTGGATTTGAATTTACAGTTTCCAGCTGGATGGGAGGAAGCTCGTAGGATAAAGTTTGCACAAGGTTTTACATCTCCAGCACCAAGAGATTTTGTTGGATTTGGTCCTTTAACTGAACCTGAAGCTTTAGCTTTATATGACTTTACTTTAGATAATAATTTTCAACTAATTTTAGCATATCATACTCAGGGTAAGGAAATTTATTGGCAGTTTCAAAATTATGCTCCTCAAAATGCTGAGGAAATTGGAAATGTTTTTGCTCAAGTTAGTGGATATTCTTTAGCTGAAGTTCCTTATAATTCAAGCTTTGCAGGATATAAGGATTGGTTTTTGCAGCAATTTAGGAGACCTGGATATACTATAGAAGCTGGAATTGGAGAAAATCCGTTACCAATTTCGCAGTTTGATGAGATATATAATGATAATTTAGGAATTTTGGTCTTGGGTGCCATTGTATAGTAAGGCTTTTATACATAAAATAATCCCCTGTTTCCGTTAAGAAACAGGGGATTGTTGAAATTAGTCCCAACAATACTTGAGGCAACATCCATCATTTTTAAGATGGAATCCTTCAAGATTCAAAGATTCCGGCGGGCAAATATTTTTGCCAAAGTAAATGGAGCTTTCTCCAAGCTGAGCACGCTTCAAACATTCAGCAAGAAGTTTTTTCTCAGGATGGTTGGCAATAGCTTCCTCAAAAGCTTTTACCTTCGTCTGGTCATTGTTGCAAGTGATTTCATGCAACCGATGGGCTAATGTCATGTTGTTTTCCTCCAAAAAATTTTTTTCTTGATGCAAAAATAAAACTGAAAAAGAGGATAAATACATCAAGATGATATTATTATATCACGACAAATTGTTTATGTCTACTTTTCTCCTAAATTTATATCAATATTATTTTCCTTGCCCTGTCTGTTTACTGTTAATGTTATTTTATCTCCTGGTTTTTTTCTATAAATATAGGTTCTTAGTTCACTCATTTTGTTAATACTATTTCCATCTATTTTTGTTATAATATCTCCCATCTTTATGTTGGTTTTTGCGGCTGGCCCATCCTTAGATATTTTTACAACATAAATTCCCTCATCAAAATCTATATCACTCTTCAAATATTTTACTACTTCTTTGTCATACGCAAAAATTCCTAAATATGCTTCCTCAAATTTTCCTGTGCTTATAAAGCTTTCTATTATTGGTTTTATTAAGTTTATTGGAATAGCAAATCCTATTCCTTCAGCTGATTCTATTTTAACTGAATTTATACCTATAACCTCTCCTTTTGTGTTGATAAGAGGTCCTCCACTATTACCTTGATTTATACTTGCATCTGTTTGTATAAGACTTTCCATGTAGTTTGAGTTTTTTTCTTCCTCAATTTTTATTGTTCTATTTAATCCACTAATTATTCCTGATGTAACAGTTCTTTGAAATTCCACTCCTATTGGATTTCCTATTGCATAAACCTTTTCCCCTATTTTTATATTATCTGAATCTCCTAAACTTAAATATTGTAAGCCATTTAAGCTTATTTTTACTATTGCTAAATCTAAATTTTCATCAGCCCACACTGTGTTTCCGCTATATACATTTCCATTTTCTAATGTAACATAACATGAGCTATACTTATTGCCTGCTAAGTGCCAATTTGTTATTATATATCCATTATCTGAAACAATAATTCCGGTTCCTAAGCTTAAGTTCTCAGTAGCATTTTTTTCAAATATATTGTCTCCTTTGTTTTTAATTTTTGAAATTCCCACAACACATTTAGTTGTATCTTCTAAGGTATTTAAGTCCTCCTTTTCCTCTTCTTCCTCTATGGATAAGCGTACTGCTGAATTATCATTTGGTTGTATTGTTGGGGCTTTAAGAATGTCAATTTTTAAATACATATTATATAATAAAATACTAATTGCTGAGGTTGCAATCATTAGTGCTATTGTTCCTATAATTCTTTTGAATTTACTTTCTTTTTTTTCATATCTATACATTTTTTCCCTCCTCACTCTATTTTTTCCTTTTTTTAAAAATTTTAAACAGTTTTTTATTGATTTGTTACGTCTTTAATGATATACTTATTTTATGTAAAAAAATGTCGTAAGGGTGGTAATTATGCAAAATATCATGTATGATTTAACAACTCCACAAAAGCTAATTTGGTATACAGAAGAAGTTTTTAAAGGGACATCTATTGAAAATATCACAGGAACTGTAATTATTCCTAATAAGGTTGATTTTTCTAGCTTAGAACAGGCTATTAATTTTTATGTGCAAAAAAATGATAGCTTTCGTCTTAAGTTTCTAAAGCAAGATAATCAAATTAAGCAATATGTTGAAACGTTTAATGAATTTCATGTTGACCTTGCCCAAATAAGCTCTAATGATGATTTAAAGAGAGTTGAAGAAGAAATTGCATCAACTGTTTTTGATGTGTTTAATTCTTTTCTATTTAAGTTTACAATGCTTAAATTTCCTGATGGACATGGTGGTTTTATTATTAATATGCACCATTTAATTTCTGATGCTTGGAGTGCAGGTATTCGGTGCATCTGAAATTATCAAGATTTATACTTGTTTATTGAAAAATGAGAATATTGATGACATTACTTACCCTTCTTACATAGATTATATAAATTCTGAACAAGAATATATGTTAAGTCAAAAATTTGATAAAGATAAAGCTTTTTGGGCTTCATCATTTAAGTCTGTGCCTGAAACTGCTTCAATTCCTGGAAGCATTGCCCTTAAAGATAATTTGTTGTCTTTCTCAAACAGAGAACAATTTACTATATCAAAAACATTGTTAAAAGAAATTAATGAAATTTGTAAAAATAATAAATTTTCTACATTTAATTTCTTTATGTCTGTTTTTGCTATTTATATTAGTAAAGTTTCTGGTTTAGATGAATTTGTTATTGGAACACCTATTCTAAACCGTTGTAATATTAAAGAAAAACATACTTCTGGTATGTTTGTTAGTACTGTTCCCCTAAAAGTTAATTTAGGGGGTAATATTCAATTTGCTGAATTAGCCTCAACTATTTCTAGCAAATTTTTTAATATCTTTAAGCACCAAAAATATTCTTATGTTTCTTTATTAAAAGAGCTTAGAACTAAGGATAATACAATTCCTAATTTATATAACACATTAATATCTTATCAAAATATTAGAAGTTCTGCTCAAGTCTCAGAAACACCTTATGAGATTAATTGGGTTCCAAATAAGTATATTGCAGATGATATTGATATTCATATTTATGATATGAATGATACTGGTAATGTTAATATTGCTTATGATTATCAAACTTCAAAGTATTCAAAAAAGGATATTGTAAATATTCATAAGAGAATTTTAAATATTATTAACCAAATATTAAAAAATAGCAATATTGAAATTGATAATATTGAAGTTGTTACGCCTGAAGAAAAAAATAGAATATTATTTGATTTTAATGATACAAAAACAGCTTACGAAAAAGATAAAACAATAACAGAACTTTTTGAAGAACAGGTTAAGAAAACTCCTGATAATACTGCTCTTGTTTTTGAAAATAAGGAAATGACTTATGATGAGCTTAATAAAAAAGCAAATTCACTCGCTCATTACCTACGTTTGAAAGGAATTACTACAAACGATAGAATTGGTATAATGGTAAATCGTTCATTTGAAATGATTATTGCAATTCTTGCAGTATTAAAGGCTGGAGGAACTTATATTCCTATTGATCCTGAATATCCTAAAGATAGGGTTCAATATATGCTAGATAATAGTAATGCTAAGTTCCTTTTGACTTTTAAGAATTTAGAAACAAAAGTAGATTTTAAAAATAAAATATTTATTGAATTATCAAATAAAATTTATGAAGAAAGCTATATGAATTTACCAGTTATTAACACTCCTCAAGATTTAGCTTATATTATATATACATCAGGTTCAACAGGTAAACCAAAAGGCGTAATGCTTAAACACCAAAATATTAATAATTTTATTTGTGGTACAACAAATGTAATTGATTTTAATATTAACAAAGCTATTGTTTCTATTACTACAATTTCTTTTGATATATTTGTATTAGAAACATTGCTTCCTTTGCAAAAAGGCTTAAAGGTTGTAATAGCAAATGAAAATGAGCAAAACAACCCAAAACTTTTCAATGATTTATGTGTAAAAAATAATGTTAATATTATACAAACCACTCCATCAAGATTTCAAGCATTAATAAGCGATTCAAATTCGTTAGATTATATGAAAAACGTAACAGATATATTGGTTGGTGGTGAACCTTTCCCTGATAATTTACTTGTTAAATTGCAGTCTATTTGTAATGCTAAAATTTATAATATGTATGGACCTACTGAAACTGCTGTATGGTCTACAATTAAAGATGTAACACATGAGGAACAAATTACCATTGGTACTCCTATTGCAAATACACAAGTTTATGTTTTAGATAGCAAACAAAATTTACTACCACCGTATGTGCCAGGAAGCTTATATATTGGCGGAGATGGCCTTGCTAAGGGATATTACATGCGTGATGATTTGACAAAAGAAAAATTTATTGAGAATAAATATATTAAAAATAATTTGATTTATGATACTGGAGATTTAGTATATTTTAATTATGACGGAGAACTTGTGCACCTTGGTAGAAGCGATTTTCAAGTAAAAATTAGAGGTTACAGGGTTGAACTTGGCGAAATTGAAAAAAATATTTCTCTTTTTGATGGAATTCTTCAAAATGTTGTTGTTGGAATAGATAATAAGCTTTTGGTTTGCTATTACACCTCAAATACAGAAATTAATGTTTCTAGCTTAGTTGCCTTTTTGATGGATAAATTGCCTGATTATATGATACCTGTGCATTTCCAAAGAATTGAGAAGTTTCCTTATACACCAAATGGAAAAATAGACAGAAAAAAATTACCTACTCCAAACTTAGATACAAATAAGAAAATTGTTCCTGCCCGTAATTCTACAGATAAAATTTTAATTGAACTTTGCAAGCAATTATTAAATATAGATTCTATTAGCATAACTGATAATTTCTTTTACCTAGGCGGAGACTCTTTAACTGCAATTAACTTATGTGCTTTAATACAGGATAAGTTTAAAATATCTATATTAACAAGAGATATTTTAGAGCATCCAATTATTAGTGAATTATCTAATATAATTGCAAGTAAACTTGATGCTAAAAAGGAATTTAATATTCCTATTGCTAAAAAAGCAGATTTTTATCCTCCATCTTCAGCTCAAAAAAGAATGTATCTTTCTACAACTATGTCTGGTAAAGATTCTACTTTATATAATATTCCTGGTGGTATTATCATGGATAAAATGCCTGATATTACTAAACTTGGAGCATGCCTAAATACATTAATTGCAAGACATGAGGAATTACGTACTTCTTTTGAAATTGTTGACAATAATATTGTTCAAAAAATTCATGATAACTTAACATTAAAATTAGATATATCAAATGACGCCATCTCTTTTGATGACCTAAAATCTGCTTTCTATGATTTTGTTAAACCTTTTGATTTATCTATTGCTCCTTTGTTTAGAGTTAAGTTAATTAAATTAAATGATAACAGAGTTGCTTTATTTGTTGATATGCACCACATTATCTCTGATGGTACTTCTTTGCATATTTTCGTTAGAGAACTTTGCAAATTATACAATAATCAGTCTTTAGATAAATTAAATATATCATATAAGGACTTCGCCGTTTGGGAAAATAACAGGCTTTCTTCTGGTGACTTTAAAGAGGCTCAAGATTTTTGGATGAATCAATTTAAAAATGATATTCCTGTTCTTAACATGCCTACAAACTACTTAAGACCTGCTGTTAAATCTTCTGCTGGTAATAAAGTTTATTTTAAATTTGATAAACGGTTTAACTGCTAAGATTTACAATACTTCAAAACAACTTGGTGTTACTCCTTACATGCTTCTTTTAAGTGTTTACTACATTTTACTTTCAAAATATTCTTCTCAAGAGGATATTGTTGTTGGCTCTCCTATTGTTGGTAGAAATATTGCTGAGCTATACAACTTAATTGGTATGTTTGTTAATACTTTAGCTATGAGAGCTAATATAGATTCTAATTTAAGCTTTAAAGATTTCCTATCTTACATTAAAGATATGTGCTTAAATAACTACAAATATCAAGATTATCCTTTTGATGAATTAGTTGATAAATTAAAAATTCAAAGAGATACAAGTAGAAATCCTCTTTTTGATGTTATGTTCATATATCAAAATAATGGAAACGCTACTGCTGACTTTGGAGACATCAAAACTGAATATTTCACACCAGATACTAAAATTTCTAAATTTGACTTGTCTTTAGAAGTTATACCTGAAAATGATATATTAAATTTATCATTTGAATATGCTACCGCTTTATTTAACAAGCAATTTATTGAGGATTTATCTAAACACTACTCAAACATTTTAACCTCATGTTTAGATAACTTAAATGTTAAAATTTCTAATATTTGCATGTTAAGTGAAGCTGAGAAAAACAAAATATTATATGATTTTAATAATACAAAAACAGATTATCCAAAGGATAAGACTATTGCAGAGCTTTTTGAAGAACAAGCTAACAAGACTCCAAACAATGTTGCTGTTGTATTTGGCATGCAAAAATTAACCTACAAAGAATTAAATGAAAAAGCTAATAGTTTAGCCTATTGCTTACAAAATCAAGGTATTTTACAAAATGATGTTATTGGAATTTTCCTTGATAAATCACTTGAATCAATCATTTCTATTCTTGCAATACTAAAATGCAATGCTACATATTTGCCAATTGATATTAATTACCCTAATACTCGTATAGATTATATGATTAAAGATTCTAATTGCAAACTAATACTTTCATCATTGAATTTAGCTGATAAAGTTAAAAAATATGAAAACGTGCTTTTTGTGGATTTATCAAATGATGAAATTTATAGTAATAAAATAAATAATCCAAATACATATCTTTCTAGTGATACAACTGCATATATCATGTACACTTCTGGTTCCACCGGAAACCCTAAAGGTGTTATGGTTACAAATAAAAACATAGTTAGATTAGTAAAAAATACTAATTACATAAAGTTTGAAGAAAATGAGAGAATTCTACAAACTGGATCTATCGTTTTTGATGCTTGTACTTTTGAAATTTGGGGAGCTTTACTTAATGGATTTGAACTATATATCATTAAAAAACAAGAATTGTTAGATTCTCACTTACTTGAAAAATATATTGTAGAAAACAAAATTACTATTCTTTGGCTTACTGCACCTTTATTTAATCAATTAAGTGAAAATAATCCTGCAATGTTTAAAACTGCTCGTGTTTTGCTTACAGGAGGGGATGTGCTTTCTCCAAAACACATTAATGCTGTAAGAGAAGCATGCCCAAATTTAACTATAATTAATGGCTATGGACCTACAGAGAATACAACATTTTCAGCTTGTTTTACTATAAATAAAACATATACAGAATCTATCCCTATTGGGTATCCTATTGCAAATTCAACATGTTATGTTGTTTCTCCAACATTAAATTTATTACCAGTTGGAGTTCCTGGTGAATTATTAGTTGGCGGTGACGGAGTAAGTAAAGGATACTTAAATAGCCCAACTTACACTGCTGAAAAATTTATAGCTAATCCTTTTGGAGAAGGTATTCTTTATAAAACTGGAGATTTAGTAAAATGGCTACCTGACGGTTCTATTGACTTTATTGGTAGAATCGATAATCAGGTTAAAATTAGAGGTTTTAGAGTTGAATTAAATGAAATTACCCTTAAAATTCATGATTTTCCAAATATTAAGGAATGTATTACTGTTGTTAAAAAGATTAATAATGAAAAGGTTATTTGTTCTTATTTCTCTTCAAGTAGTAAGATTGATGTAACTATTTTAAGGGATTGGTTATCTAAGTGTTTGCCTCATTATGCTGTACCAACATATTTAATTAACTTAGAAACTTTGCCAATAAATGCTAATGGTAAAGTAGATATTAATCACTTACCAGAGCCAAAATTATTAAATACAAAAGGAACAATAGTTGCAGCTAGAAATAGCATTGATGAACAGTTAATAAATATATTAAAAAAATTATTAAATATTAATGAAATAAGTATTGATGATGATTTCTTTAAAATTGGTGGAGACTCTTTATCTTCAATCAATTTATGTGCTCAAATTCAAAATAAATTTGGATGTGAGCTATATGTAAATGACATTCTAGAAAATCCTGTAATTAAAGATATTTCAGATATTATAGCTAAAAACATTAATACATCTTCAAAAGCAGCTATACCAAAAGTAGAAAAGAGAGACTTTTACCCTTTATCTTCTGCACAAAAAAGAATGTATCTTTCTACAACTTTGTCTGGCGAAAATTCTAC
This sequence comes from uncultured Clostridium sp., assembly GCA_900553365.1. Taxonomy (GTDB): domain Bacteria; phylum Bacillota; class Clostridia; order TANB77; family CAG-508; genus UMGS1781. The sequence goes on along the minus strand of USDL01000010.1, from coordinate 9,709 downwards.
TTTATATAATATTCCTGGTATTATTATCATGGATAAAATGCCTGATATTACTAAACTTGAAGCATGCCTAAATACATTAATTGCAAGACATGAGGAATTACGCACTTCTTTTGAAATTGTTGACAATAATATTGTTCAAAAAATTCATGATAACTTAACATTAAAATTAGATATATCAAATGACGCCATCTCTTTTGATGACCTAAAATCTGCTTTCTATGATTTTGTTAAACCTTTTGATTTATCTATTGCTCCTTTGTTTAGAGTTAAGTTAATTAAATTAAATGATAACAGAGTTGCTTTATTTGTTGATATGCACCACATTATCTCTGATGGTACTTCTTTGCATATTTTCGTTAGAGAACTTTGCAAATTATACAATAATCAGTCTTTAGATAAATTAAATATATCATATAAGGACTTCGCCGTTTGGGAAAATAACAGGCTTTCTTCTGGTGACTTTAAAGAGGCTCAAGATTTTTGGATGAATCAATTTAAAAATGATATTCCTGTTCTTAACATGCCTACAAACTACTTAAGACCTGCTGTTAAATCTTCTGCTGGTAATAAAGTTTATTTTAAATTTGATAAACGGTTTAACTGCTAAGATTTACAATACTTCAAAACAACTTGGTGTTACTCCTTACATGCTTCTTTTAAGTGTTTACTACATTTTACTTTCAAAATATTCTTCTCAAGAGGATATTGTTGTTGGCTCTCCTATTGTTGGTAGAAATATTGCTGAGCTATACAACTTAATTGGTATGTTTGTTAATACTTTAGCTATGAGAGCTAATATAGATTCTAATTTAAGCTTTAAAGATTTCCTATCTTACATTAAAGATATGTGCTTAAATAACTACAAATATCAAGATTATCCTTTTGATGAATTAGTTGATAAATTAAAAATTCAAAGAGATACAAGTAGAAATCCTCTTTTTGATGTTATGTTCATATATCAAAATAATGGAAACGCTACTGCTGACTTTGGAGACATCAAAACTGAATATTTCACACCAGATACTAAAATTTCTAAATTTGACTTGTCTTTAGAAGTTATACCTGAAAATGATATATTAAATTTATCATTTGAATATGCTACCGCTTTATTTAACAAGCAATTTATTGAGGATTTATCTAAACACTACTCAAACATTTTAACCTCATGTTTAGATAACTTAAATGTTAAAATTTCTAATATTTGCATGTTAAGTGAAGCTGAGAAAAACAAAATATTATATGATTTTAATAATACAAAAACAGATTATCCAAAGGATAAGACTATTGCAGAGCTTTTTGAAGAACAAGCTAACAAGACTCCAAACAATGTTGCTGTTGTATTTGGCATGCAAAAATTAACCTACAAAGAATTAAATGAAAAAGCTAATAGTTTAGCCTATTATTTAAGAAAAAATGGAATTGAAACAAATGACCTTGTAGGTATTATGGTTAATCGTTCATTAGAAATGATTATTGGTATGCTAGCTGTATTAAAAGCTGGCGGTGCTTACATTCCTATTGACCCTACTTACCCTAAAGATAGAATTGAGTATATGCTAAAAAACAGTAATAGCAAACTATTATTAACCCAAGAGCATTTACATGACATAACTGATTTTAAAAATTGCGTTTATATAGACTTATCAAATGATAGTATATACTCTTTGCCAAATGATAATCTAAATCACACAAATACTCCTGAAGATTTGGCTTATGTTATATATACTTCTGGTTCTACAGGACTTCCTAAAGGAGTTATGTTAAAGCAAAGAAATATTGTTAACTTTGTTTATGGTATAATGAAAGAATTTGGCTTTACTTATAAGGATACTATTGTTTCAATAACTACATTTTCATTTGATATATTTGTTCTTGAAAGTTTATTACCAATACTAAATGGACTAAAAACGGTAATCACTTCTGAAGAAGAACAAACTGATATAAAAATGTTTAATGAATTATGTAAGAAAAACAATGTAACTATTTTCCAAACAACGCCATCAAGGCTTCAAGCAATGCTTGCTAAAGAGAATTCTTTCGACTTTATTAAAAAATTAAAATACATATTAATAGGTGGAGAGCCTTTCCCTCCTGCACTATTAAAGCAACTACAGGAATCTTCTAAAGCTAGAATTTATAATATGTATGGTCCAACTGAAACTGCTGTATGGTCTTCTCTAAAAGATTTAACAAATGCCGATAAAATAAACATTGGAAAAGCAATTTCAAATACTCAGCTATACATTTTAGATAAATTTAATAACCCTCTACCAGTTGGTGTTCCAGGTGAATTGTTCATTGCAGGAGATGGAGTTTGCAAAGGTTATTATAATAACTTAGAATTAACCCAAAAAGTATTTTTAAATAATCCTTTTGTTCCAAATGAATTAATGTACAAAACCGGTGACCTTTGTATGTTATTGCCAAATGGAGAAGTTGAATACTTAGAGAGGGTTGATAATCAAATTAAAATTAGAGGTTTAAGAATAGAACTTGGAGAAATTGAAAGTAAAATATTAGATTATAATGGTATTGAAAAAGTTTGCGTAATTAAGCAAACAATAAATAATAGAGATTTCATATCTGCATATTTTACTGCTAGCAAAAGAATTAATCCATCTTCATTAAAGAAATATTTATCAAATTATTTACCAAAGTATATGATACCTTCATATTTTACGGTACTTGAGAAATTTCCTTATACTCCAAATGGTAAAATTGATAAAAAAGCTTTAAAATTACCTGAAGAAGTTCTTTCTAACAGTAGAGAAGCTGAATATATTGCACCAAGAACAGATTTGGAGAAACAATTTTGTGCTATATGGGAACAGATATTAAATGTAAGCCCAATAGGAATTACTGATAATTTCTTTGAGCTTGGTGGTGATTCTATTTTAGCAATGAATTTGAATCTTGAGCTTAAGAGTATAACAGATTCTATATCTTATGCTGATATTTTCAAATTTCCTACGATTGCTGAACTAGTTAAAAAATCTAAATCAAAAGATGAGGATTATGATTTTAAATACATGGAAAAAAATTATGATAAATATACAAATTTACTAAATAGCAATATACAAGTGCCTAATAAAAATACTCTAAAATATCAAAACTGTGGAAATGTTCTTATAACCGGTGCAACAGGTTTCCTTGGAATGCATGTTTTAGAAAGCTTTATAAATAAAGAAAAAGGTAAGGCTTATTGTATAGTAAGATCTGAACCTGGCCTTACTGCTGGTGCTAAATTACATCAAAAACTAAACTACTACTTTGGCAATAAATATGATAAATTAATTGGAAAGCGTATTTTTGCACTTACAGGAGATATATGTAAAACCGGCTTTGGTCTAAACCAAGAAGATTTATCAACAATATCTAATGATGTTGATGTTGTTATAAATACAGCTGCAAGAGTTGCTCATTATGGAAATTACTATGAATTTTACAATATAAATGTTAAAAGCGTTCAATATGCAGTTGATTTTTGTAAAAGTTTTAATAAAAAATTATATCATATATCAACTCTTAGCGTCTCTGGCGAAGCCTTTGACACAAGTATTGCAAATAATAAGCAAAATGCAACAACATTATTTAGAGAAAATAATTTATATATTGGTCAGTCTTTAGAAAATGTTTATGTTAGAAGTAAATTTGAAGCAGAATGTTTAGTTTTAGATTCTATCATAGACGGATTAGATGCATATATATTGCGTGTTCGGTAACTTAATGCCAAGAGCAAGAGATGGTAAATTCCAAGACAACGTTATTGAAAATGCCTTTGTAAATAGAATTGCTGCATTTATTAAACTTGGTGCTATTCCAACAGGTATGCAATATGGTCATTTAGAGTTCACACCTATTGATAAAACTGCTGATGCTATTATTAAATTAGTTACACATCCAAATACACAAAATAGAATTTTCCACTTGTTTAATCATAATTTTGTATATTTGAATAAATGCTTAAAACATTTCAAAACAATAAATAAAGATTTTAAAGTATTACCAGATGAAGATTTCACAAAGCTTGTAAAGTCTACTTTAAATGATAAAAATAGAAAAGAAATTTTAAGTTTTTTAATAAATGATGTTGATAAGAATTTACATTTTATATATAATACTGATATAATTGTAAAGTCAGAAACAACAATAAACTATTTATCTAAAATTGGCTTTAATTGGTCAAATATTACAGATAAATACTTGATAAGATTTTTAGAATTACTAAGGAGTGTGATGTAAATGGGAAGTTTATTTACATTAATTGTACTAATAATAACGTGTGTTATTATTAACATAGGATTAACTTTTTCATTAAATAAAAAAAATAGGAATCAATTAACAACTCTATCTTCGCTAATATTTTTACTTTTACTTGTGTGGATTATAAGTTTAATTTTGCAAGTAACATTATCAAATACATTAAATATAAACCCAATGTTTTTTGATTGTTTTGCATATATTGGAATATGTTTTTTACCAGTAATTTTCCTTTTGCTTAGTATATCTTTTTCTACTACAAAATTCAAATTTACAAAAAAGCATTGTTTGCTTTTCATTATTCCAATAATTTCATTACTTTTATTGTGGACAAACAATTATCATCATTTGTTTTATAAAGTATATTCAACAAATGTTCATGAAAATATATATGGATTTTACTTTTACATACATTATTATTATACATTGCTATTGTATATTATATCATTATTCTTATTGCTTAAATATTCAGTCAAGAACTCTGGTTTCTTTTCAAAACAAGCAATATTAATATTTATAGGTTCATTAATTCCTATAGCAATAAACTTAATAGGGTTTTTAGATATTTTCAAAATGTCTATATATATGACACCTGTTGCATTTGCTTTTTCAAGCATTTTCATAACTGTTGCAATTTCAAAGTTTGACTTTTTAAAGGTTACTCCTATTGCATTGCAAAGAGTTGTTGATAGAATGTCTGATGGTTATATTATAATTAATGAAAACTATTATATTACTGATTTAAATAAATCATTTTTAGATTTGTTTTCTCTTAAAGCAAATGAAGTTAGAAATATGTATATTGGAGATTTATTAAATAAACTATCTAACAGCAAAAATAAAAATGATGACTTTTTAAAGCTTATTGCTTCTACAAAACACAACAATAATACTGTTAACCTTGAGAGACATTTTTCTCACTTGAAAAAATATTTCAACATAGAAATAAGCAGCATTAGAAATCATACCACATATTTAGGTACTCTAATATTATTTAAAGATATTACTCAGCATAAAAGTGATATGAAAACAATTAAAGATAACCAAGAAATATTAATAGAAAGAGAACGTCTAGCTACTCTTGGTCAAATGATTGGTGGAATTGCACACAATTTAAAAACACCAATAATGTCTATTTCTGGTGCTGCTGAAGGAATTATGGACTTAATAAATGAGTATAGAAACTCCATTGGAGATCCAGAAGTAACTATTCAAGACCATAAAGAAATTGCAAACGATATGGAAGAATGGATAAAGAAAATTCAAACTCATCTTTCATATATGTCTGATGTTATTAGCACTGTTAAAGGACAAGCTGTTGCTTTTTCTGATAATACTACATTTACAAAATTTACTGTAGATGATTTTATAAGACAAGTTAATATTCTTATGAAACATGAATTGAGCTATGCATTGATTGAACTAGAAGAAACCCTTGAAATTCCTGGCACTACAGTTGTAAAAGGAAATATAAATAGTTTAGTACAAGTTGTAAATAATATTATTTCAAATGCAATTCAAGCTTATAATGGCAAAGCAGGAGAAAAAATTGTTTTAGATGTTTATAAGGAAAATAATTTACTTGTTTTAAAAATACAGGATTTTGCAGGTGGCTTACCTGATATGGTTAAACAAAAATTGTTTAAAGAAATGATAACAACAAAAGGAAAAAACGGTACTGGTCTTGGTTTATTCATGTCTTATTCAAATATTAAAGCTCATTTTAATGGAAATATTAGATATGAAACTAGAAAAGGAACAGGAACTTCATTCTTTATTGAAATACCTTTATCTTAAGTGTAAAAATAAAAAAAACTCATAAATGAAATAAATTCATTTATGAGTTTTTTTTATTTTAGCTATTATTGTCATTATCATCAAATGCTCCAAATAGTTCATCAAATTTTGCTTCTAATTCTTTTTGTAAATCATAGGTATCATCTGCTTTTGGTTCTTCCTTCTTGATTTCTTGATTAACTATTTCTTTGTTTTGAGCAACCTTTGGTTCTTCTTTTGTTTTGTTTACTGGAGTTTCTTCAAATAAATCATCTAATGATTCAATTTTTGTATCAACCTCTTTGTTCTCCTCTTGTTCTTCAACATAAGGATTATATGGATTATATTTTCTCCATTTACCTCTGTCTATTGGTGGAACATCATTGTGGCTACATGCATATTTTTCAACCAATTTAGCTGTACTATATTTAAAGTAATAATATTTTGGTGCTTTTATTGGTTTTAGTCCTTTTTCTAATATAATACACATATCATTATCTAATCTTCTTAACTCATCTGGTGTCATTAATGCTCTTGCCATAATTTGTTCTGATTTATTATATCCCTGCCTCCACATATTTTTGTCTTTATTTACTGACCAACTTTCATGTCCAATTGTTTTTTCTCCAAGCTCCTTTGAGAAATATTCAACAGTTTTTTGAGAGTTACTTCCTAAGAAAAGACATGTATCACAGTTTCCAATTATTGTTTCATGAGACTTATCATATACTGCTTCTAATTGGTCTAAGTTTTGCAGAATAACGCTAAACGAAATTTTTCTACTTCTAGATGTAGAGATTTTTTTATCAAAGTCTGGTATTTTACCAATATTGGCAAACTCATCTAATATGAAGTATGTAGGTTGAGGAAGTTGTCCTCCACTTCTATCTGCAAAATCATACAATCTTTGTATCATTTGTGAGAAGAAAATTGTAAGTAAAAAGTCATAAGCTGCGTGTGTATCTGATGAAATTACATATACTGCTGTTTTTCTTTTTCCTATTTCTTCAAAATCTATTGTATTTGTTGAAGTTAGTTCTGCAATCTCCTTTGAATCGAATTTACCAAGTTTTGATTGCAATGTACTTAAAATTGAGCTATATGTTTTTTCTGGTGCAATTTCAATAGATTTGTAAAACATTCTTGCTGGATGGTCATAAGGTAATTGATTAATTAACTCTGTAAGTAAGTTTCCTCCTCCATTGCTATTTGCAGCTCTTACAAGTTCGGCACAACTTGCTAAGTTTTGCTCTTCTTCTGGTCTAGTTGCCAGCAAATAATATATTAAAGCCTTTAATAGCATTTCTGCCATATCATCCCAGTATGGATCAGAATTGCTTCCTTCAACTTTCTGTCCTTTAACTATTGTATTTGCAATAACGTCAACATCTATTTCACTCTCAATATGCATTAATGGATTGTATCCATCACTATTTTTGGGGTTTACAAGATTTAGTATTTTAATATCATATCCTTGTTCTCTTAAATACCCTGCTGTTTTATCATATAGTTCTCCTTTAGGATCTGTAAATACATACGAACCCAAAAGTTGATATGCATTTGGAATAACATAAGATGCAGATTTACCAGAACCTGAACCGTCCAACTACTAACACATTAACATTACCTCTTTTATCAACTGGTAAGTAATGCTTTTCTGCAAGAAGTATTCCTTTATTTCTACTTAATATAGAATATTCCTCGCCTTTTGCCCAATCACTTGAGCCATGCTCAACATCTGCATAATCATGTTTTGGCATTGTTTTTATCATACCAATTATTGCAAATCCAAATACAAGAATTGCTGCCCATAACTCACATTTCAGATAATTTCCAACATATTCTTTTGAAAAAGCCTTACCTAAATTTCCGTCCTATATTTCCCAGCTCACTATTCATTAAGGTTTCAATAAAGCTTCCATTTCCTTTTTCAACTGCTTCAATCCAACTAATGCTTACAGGCGCAATTAATACTATGGATAGTACAACCCATAGTATTATAGCAATTATGAAAACAGATTTGCATTTTTTTAGTGCATAACTTATTTTATTTCCCATTCTAAATCACCTATTCTTTAGTTTACTCTCTTACATTCTCAACTTTTCTTCCATTTTCTGCTGGAATAACTAAAATTTCTCCACCTTTTTGTATGTATTCTTTTAATGCTCTTGTATTAATTTTTGTTGGGTATGTTTTAGCATTCTTGGGCGGAATATCAATTCCTTTTCCTTCATCAACAAAATTCGCACAATTTAATTCTAAATTCATGCTTATCTCCCCTTTCCTTATTTATTGTTTTCTCTTACTTCAAAAGCAAAATAATTTTTAAATGGTTTTAATTTACATTTGCCCTTAACTTCATTTGTTTTTTCATCAATATATAACATAGGTTTTACTTCTTCTGTTGTTTCTGGATCTATAATTGAAATAGGTCTTTTTAAATTTTGTGTATATTCAACTTCTTTATACTCGAATTCTTTTTCGTTATATAAAGTCTTGAAACTAATTGGCATAGGTTTTTTTATAATGCTAACTTTATCGCCTTCTAAAAGTCCTACATTAACAACAACCTTTTCTTTTCCAAAAGATAAAATAATAAGTGAATTACCTTCTGGGCTTGGGTCATCTATATAAAAAGTTTTCTTAGTTTTTTCTCCAACATACTCTGATGTATAATCTAATCTTTGTATTGTAAATTTAGGAGAATTTTTAGCAAACTCCTTTTCAGTTTCATCTAATCGGTAAACAACTGTATTAACATTTACTGGATCTGTAATACTAAAATGTTTTCCTTCTAAACTTTCCATTTATTAGCACCTCTCTTATTAAAATTTATGCTACTTGTCCTCAGTATAATTACACTTAAATTATACTATAAAACTAGCATGTTTGTCAATATTTTACAGGTATTTATGTTAATTAAATTGTGATAAAATTATACTCAATATTATTTTTATCCAATATATCTTTTTCCCTGTTTGAACACGTAAATATTATTACTTGATTTTCTTTTAAATCACTATCAATATATTTAAGTATATTTTCTAATCTTGAATTATCATAATATGCAAAAGTTTCATCTAAAATTATTGGCATTTTTTCTTTTGTTATTTCCTGCATTGCTGATAGTCTAAGAGATAAATATAATTGATCTATAGTACCAATGCTTAGTTTATTTGCATTTACATATTCGCCGTTTTCAAGTTCTACAATTAAGCCTTCTCCGTCAACAAATTTAATTTTATTATATTTTCCAGCTGAAATTTTATCTACTATATTAGAAAGATTTTTTGTAAACTTTGGTGTTATTTCTTTTTTCATTTCTTCGTAAGCTTGCTCCATTGCTTGTTTTGCTATATTAATTGATTTATCTAATTTTAATAACTCTTCTTTTTCTTCTAAAGCTCCTTGCAATTTTTCTTCTATTTTAGCTTTTTCTTCTGCCCCTTTAATAGCATTATTATAATCAATTTCATTTGTATGTAATTGTAATTTTAATGCTGAAACATTATTCTCAAGTTCTTCTAAAATATTATCTAATGATATTAAATTTTCATTTAATAAATAAATAATTTCATTTTCATCAATTTTATCATTAAATTCATTTTTTAATAAATTATTATTTATTATTTTTTTATTATTTTTTTCTTGATTTATTTTATTAATATTTTC